>JAUXDD010000294.1 GCA_030618465.1 Desulfobacteraceae bacterium | reverse complement strand
CGGCAGATGCTCCGTGCAAATGCAATCATGTCCGGGATGTCAATTCCAAACGGACAATAACACCGTGTGCAGAGAACGCATTTTCCCCATACAATTTCCCGGATATCTTCCAGCTCGGCCTTACTTACCTTGCCCCTTTTTTTGTATATACGACCGATGGAGTTAATAAACTTGTATGAGGGCATATAGGTGGGATCATTATCCCTTGCATTAAATAAAAAGCAGCTTTCAGCGCAGAGGGTGCAGTGTGCACATACACTTAATGACATTTTCATTTTCTTTTTGCGTTTATTCAGCTGTTCTTTAATCTGTTTTGTATCAACTTCGGCTGTACTCTGTTCACTCATATTTTTCTCCTTCGCTCAACATGCCTGTTTTGCGTCGGTCTGAATTTATTATTCAAAAAAAATTACCAGGTTCGGCTCCCTTTTCCCAATGTGTGTTCACTGGCCAGTATGAAACGGCCGAAAAAGAAAAATACCATATGGAAAATTTTCGTAAACGGGGCCGCCACAAGCATTAACTCACCTGAGAGCATATGCAGTGTCACAATCAGTTTGTAGTCAAATATCTGGTAGTAGGCAAGAAAACCGGTCAAAAAAGGAGCTGCGGTAATGCATAATATTGTATAGTCATAAAAAGTTGTTATTGCCCGAACGCGGGCCGTGAAAATTCTTCTGAAAACAAAAAAAAGTGCGCAGGCAAGAAATACGATCGTCATGTAATCGGTTGTTTTTTCAGAAAACGAAACAAGGCTGGTTCCAATGGCCTCATCTATCAGGATATTGTGTGCCAGAAGAAAAATCGGGGCGATAAAAAGGATCAGATGGAAAACAATACTTACAATGATTACCACCGGATGGATGCCGAGAACCGTAAACTTCAGGGGGCCGATAACTCTTTGTAAAAAACTTTTTTCTGAAGCGGTTTTTACAATTTTTTTCTTCTGGGCCGGGCTGAGGTAGTCGTTGCTCTTTTTCGAGGTAAAGGAAAGCAACCGGATGGTCCTGTATATACAGCCCAGAATTAAAACAATAAAGGACATCCACACCAGAGGGCCCCTGGCCAGGTCATACCAGAAATCTAAAGTCAAAATAGTTAGTGTTTCCATAAAATTTAATTTTCAAACTTTTAAATAGTCATCATTTACAGGCATGGATCTTAAGTATATCTGTGCTGATACGGTTCCTGAATGATAGTCCGTTGAATCTGGTTCTGCCATTCCATGGGTTCCTGAATCTTGAGAATGTCATCCAGCCGATTCTGTGCCTTCAGCCGTTCGTATATATCCTGCCATGCACACGGGATATCATTGCTGATTTCGCATTTTCCCCTGTTGGTTCCCCCGCAGGGTCCGTTGAACAACCCTTTGGCGCAACGGGTGACCGGGCAGATACCGCCGGTATAGCCAAGCACGCATTCACCGCAGGCGCGGCATTTTTCTTCATAGATGCCGATGTCCCTGTCAATTCCTATGGCGACGGTATTTATTGCGGGAAATACCGGTTTTTCCGGAAATTTTTCCGCAAGATACTGAACCCCGGCACCACAGGCCATGGACAGCAGGCAGTCGTATTTGCCGGCAATGTCGTCAAGCTCATCAAGAAATTTCATATTGCACTGGCGTTCAATGGTGTATCCGTCAATCTGTTTTGGCGTATTGTCAATTTTAAATGACTCTGCAAGTTCGTTATTCAGCAGGTTTACCTCTTTTTGTCCGCCCACCAGGCATACTGACACACATCCGCCGCAGCCGATAGTCAGCACGTTTTTATATGGCTGAATAATGTCTTTAATTTCTTCCAAAGGTTTTCGTTTTCCTTTAACCACTTGAATCCTCCGTATCTTTAGGGGGTTTCCACTTTTTTAATATGGCATTCGCCGCAAAGGCAGGGGCCTGTTTTTTCTTTTTCTTTTTTCATTTTATTATGGCACCCCATGCACTGTTGGTGAAATGCTTTGGTGAGATCCAATGTTGCGTCCCGGGTATGGCATGATGCGCATTCAATTTCCGCTTCACCGTCTTCAAGCGCTTCCTGCTCTAAAACATTTTCTCCGTCTTTATAGTCATGGTGACAATCCAGGCAATCCAGTGCATCCATATGCATATCATGGTAATTATCCACAAACATGACATCCGGACGCTGTTTGACAGGATACGGGCCATTGTCAGAATCTGCATAAAGTGTTGAGAAAGTGAAAATGCTGAGAAAAACAGCCAGGCAGCTCCCGGCAGCGGATAAAACTTTTTTTCTTCTATTTTTAGATAAAGGTATCATTTTTTTGATACTCTCCTGATTTCTTACCCTGCAAGTGAAGGTTCGTGTGACAACTAAAAAAATGTCAATTGTCTTGACCTTATTCAAGCGTCGGGTCCCATAATATTTACTAAAAAACCAAATCGTCCTTTTTGCATAAATATGTGGAGTGTGTCAAGAAAAATGGTAATTAATGTGTTTTTTTAATTTAAAACCCGATATCTTCTCAGGCTGAAAAACATAAAAAGCAGTAAATCCATATAAAAATCTGTACTTTCCTAATGATATAGTATAAAAAAAATA
>JAUXDD010000240.1 GCA_030618465.1 Desulfobacteraceae bacterium | reverse complement strand
TATCTATTCTCTTGTTATCGCACTGCTGTTGCTGTTCGTTGTATAGATACCGCGGTCCATATTTTGACATGGACTAATAATAATGAACGTACTGTAAATATAATAAACTATCAAATTAGATATTGACGACTGTCTCGTGTAGAGTGCCGGACTGCTGTCGCCTTAAATTATTTGCGTAAAGCGGTTCCACAAATCTTCAGTTTTCAGTCATCAATATTTAAATTAGCACAGGCACCCGATGGAAATTATCAGCACCATAGCGCTTATCACCATAAATGAGACACTGGTCATTCAGATCATTTCTTTTCTGATTTTCATGTTTATTATGAAACGGATCATGTACCGTCCGCTAAACAGTGTGATGGAGGAAAGAGATGCCTATATTGTTGGTATTAAACAGGATATTTCTGTGAATAAAAAGAAAGTGGCGCAGCTTACTGATCAGTTGAATGAACGTGAAGTAAAAGTTATAAAAGAAGCCTTTGCACTGAAAACCCAACTTGAGGAATCCAGTAAAAAAGAGGCATCAGAAATATCCGAATCCGCCAGAAAAGAAATATCTGGTTTAAAGGAAACAGCCCAGAAAGAAGTGGACGCCAAGATGAGTGAAGCAAAAAAATATTTAAAGGAAGAATCTGAAATACTGGCAACCAATATAATGGAAAAAATACTGGATCGGAGGCTGGCCCGATGAATAAAAAACAACTGGTTATATTTGTGCTGGTTCTAACCGGAGCCATGTGTGTGCATATATTCATGTCCGGGGAGACGGAAGGCTGGAGGCCAACCTATGATATTGGCATGAAATGGCTGAATTTCGGTATTCTTGCCTTTGTGCTGGTAAAATTTTTAAAAGATCCGCTGATGAATTTTCTGCGTGATCAGAAAGAGGAACTGGCAAAAGAAATCCAGGAACTGGAAGAGGGAAAGAAAAAAGCCACTGACCGGATACAGGAGGCGCTTAAACTGGTTGAAAAAGGTGACGAGCATATTGAAACGATAAAGAAACGGATAACCGATCAGGGAAAAAAAGAAAAAGAAAACATTATCAGGGAAGCACACTATCAGGGCAAACATATGATCAAGGAATCTAAGAAAAAAATTTCCAGTCAGATTCTCCAGGCAAAAAAAGATTTCAGAGCAGATCTCATTGATGCGGCCATTAAACTTGCAATCCAAAGGCTTCCAGAAAAAATTAAAGAAGAAGACAATGTTATTCTTTTCAATAAATTCCTGGAGAGTGCAAAGTAGGAATATATTTTTTACAGGCCTGGTGGAATCCCCCCTGACCTATCACAAACCCGCCCGTGACAGTCTCACTCGTCTTCCGCAAGATTGTCGGCTCGTTTCTTCGCCGGTTCTTCAAGATGATCATTATAATTGAAGAGGGAAAGAGCCGAATTGAATTTGGAAAATGGTTGAAACAAAACATGTGGCATTCGCGGGCCTGAGTCTCATATCACTTATCACTGATAAGGTTACCTCAACCCTAAACCGCCTTACCCTGTTTTAATGATTTCCTTTATATCATCCAGGTCTTGTTTAATGGATTCGGTATAGTAACTGTTTTTCCGTCCTATCATGATCAATTTTAAAGATACCATAAAAACGGCGACTTCTAATAACAGGTCATGCGTAAATCCCTTTACAAAAAGAGCAATGACAAAAAGCACAAAAGTTATGGCGATAACAATGATAGCACTAATATCAAACGTTTTTTTCATGATTCACTCCATTTTGTTTAATCATATCAACCCCTCTGCCTGGAAACTAAAATATCCCTTACCGGAAACAATAAGGTGATCCGGTATTTTTATACCCGGAGTGTACCGGATGCAACAAGTTATTTTTGCACTTCCGGATCATCCGTTCCCGCGGTCAATTCACCGGACGGGTTCTCACACAGAATCCGGAGGAAAAAGATATAACACCGATTCATAAAATTTGGAAAAATTCGTTACTATTGTAAAAAACATTGCATATTTTTCTCCACCCCTGAATGGATATTTTTTCAATGACAAATGCAATACATTGGAATTAAATGAAAATTTGACAGCATAAGAATCCCAAAAAACTTGCACGAATTTTGCTTGTTATTTATGGGTTAGCCTGGAATAACCGTATACAGATATATATGAAGATTTTATTTAGCCATCGATTAGCTTTTTACGAAACCATCAAAGATAAAAACTTATTTGTTGAAAGTGAGGAGGAAAAATGAAAACAAATCAAAAAACATCTTGCACGATACTGTTGGTTCTGCTCATCCCGTTGTTCCTGTTCTTTTTCGGTTGCGATGGAAGCAGCAGCAATTCCGGAACATCCGCAGTATCTGAAAAAGGTTCTTTGGCCCTGTTTATAAAGGATGCTCCCGTTGATGATTATGACAAAATCTGGATTACCCTTGAAGATGTGCTCCTGATTCCACCCGACGATTCGGAACTGGAACCGGTGGTGCTTTTTCAATCTGATGATGAAAACGGGTATTCTATCAATATTCTTGATTTAAGAGACCAGGAACTCCTTTTCACTGTAAAAGAAGGAATTCCTGCCGGCACATATACAAAAATAAGGCTCGGGGTAAAAGATATTGTTCCTGTTGCCAAAGAAGGAATAACACCGGCCTGTGAAAACATGATAATCAAGCTTCCCAGTGGAAAAATCGATCTTAATCCCAGGGGAGGGGGAGGCATTGAGATAATCGGCGGAGAGACCCTGTCCGTGACACTGGACTTTGATGCGAACAAATCCATTGATTTACATGTTGCCGGCAATTCAGGCCAATGTATTTTCCGTCCTGTAATCTTTGTTGATATCGAATCCCCTGAAGAAACACCTGATCATTGCATTCAGATTCTCGAAGGGACAATTGACGACATAATATACGATGACGAGCAGGCTGTTGCCGGTTTTATCCTCAATCTACCTGGAGGGCGTGATCCTGTCAACGTTTACATAATTGAAGAGGCAGCCATATTCGATGAGAATGGTCTGCCAATTGGGACCGAAGAACTGAAAACAAAATCAGATCAATACGCGGCAGTCCATGGCGATTTGGATTTTGAAAGAAAATTTCAGGCCAGCCTGATCGTTATTGGAGAGGTACTTACACTTAAAGGAACAGTGACAGATGCTGGAATTGATGAATTCATGCAATTTTCCATAGAAGTTGCACCGGGACAGGAGTTTGTGGCAGGACCGGTCACTGTAACGCTATCTGATAAAACCTCGATACTGATCGGATGCGACGAAATCGTTAACCCTCTTAGTATTGAGGGGGGAATGCAGATCCGGGTGACTGGTAAATACGACGCGGGAAAAAACGAGTTTCTGGCAGTGGCGGTATTTATTAACCCTTACCCTGACCCTGATCAGATGGCCGGGAACTCAATGCAATAAGCCCGACAGATAAGAGTGACACCCTGCCCCATTCAGACCGGGGAGGGTCTGCAGTTGACAAGTCTATGCAGGGATAACAATTTCCCGGCATAAGCCCCGGGCTACCTCAACCCAGAATCAATTGCCTCACCTTCTGTTTCCTTTGGAATATTGGATCGTATGAGGAAATTAGTTTGAAGAGAATGCACTACTTTGTTTATACTTTCCATGCCGTCGCGCATCTCCTGAATGCCTTTCTTTGTTGATTGCGTAATTTCAGGGACATCATGGCTTCCTTTTTCAATATTGGATACAATCACTTTCAATTTTTTTACACTTCCTTCAACGTCCCTTACAATAATTTTGATATTATCAACATTTTCCAGTACACCGCCTTCTATCTGTTTCAATGTTTCCAGATTGTCGTTTACGCGGTTCACGGCTTCAGGAACATGTACTGATGCATTTGAAATGTTCTCAAGAATGGTGCCGGCCTGATCAAGCCTCGCCAGGATTACTTCAATGAGTTCTCTCGACTTTAACAGGCTGCCTACCGTTCCGTATCCCGCCTGGACATCACCAACAACTTTATTTATATTGTAAATTATTGAAAAAAGAGGGCCATCGGGATCCCTTAGCACATGGGCAATCTCTGAGAATTCATGAACGGCTGACACCAGTTTTCTGCTTGTTTCAGCTACTTGAAACTCTTCAAGAATCTCAGCAATTGACTTTTTCTCCCTTGAGGTAATGTCACCGCCCCTGGGAATCAGGGGAGTATCCTTTCGTCGCGGTTTTATGGAAACATACTCGTTTCCAATTAAAAAAGTAGGACTCTCCACGGTTGCGATGGTGTCAATTCTGATTCTTGATGCATATTCTTCCTGGATAGCCAGCTTCACCCGGACCTTGTCTTCGGTAATGGTAATCTTTTTTACCTTTCCAATCTCAGCCTTATACAGTTTCACCGCAGTATTTACATCAATGTTATAACTCTCATCAAATGTGGTATAATAGACCACATATATTTTGAACCAGTCCTGGCCCCTGCCGATCAGGACGACGGTTGTCAATAAAAGGGCGGCAACCACAATTATAAATGTGCCGACCGCCTTTTCTCTTTTCTTAAATTCAAGTTCCATGATTTATTGTCTCTTGT
>JAUXDD010000103.1 GCA_030618465.1 Desulfobacteraceae bacterium | reverse complement strand
GGGATTTTTTAAAGGGCAAGGTCGTCATGATCGGATGCCCCAAATTTGACAATACTGACGCATATATTGAAAAATTCACGGATGTGTTTAAAACCGCAGGTATTAAAAGCATCACCTGTGTCATCATGGAAGTGCCCTGCTGCGGCAGCCTTCCGGTAATTGTTGAAAAAGCTCTGAAAGCTTCAGGTAAGGATATACCGTATGAGGTTGTGACCATAAACGGGCATGGGAAAATTGTTTAGGAGCTAAAATATAATTAAGAAAGACAGCTATCATAGCCCTTTAGTTCAGGAAAATATTTTTTAAAAATCCCCCTATCTCTGGTGAGTATTGAGTCACATTGCGAAATAGCAAAGCCACCTATATAAAAATCAGAAAGGAAATGCTCTTTAAATTCTAAAACTTTTTTGCAGTGGTGACATCTTTTTTTTGATTTCTTTTTTAGATATTTCATCCACCTCCTGGCTGCTTCAGTAGCAGAAGCTATTCCAAGAGGTTTAATTGATATTTTATGATCATGTAGAAAGGTATTTAAAAGATCAGTATTACCCGAAAATTGCGGCATAAGCTCGGCATATACTACAGTTGGGGCAATTAGTTGCTCTTTTTTTGAATAAGCCAGGTAGAATTTCTCCTGATAGCCATGAAATTCATCCTTCAAAACATCAATTAAAATCGTTGTATCAACACAGACTTTCAATTCACTTCCCCTCTTATATCATCCATATACCCCATGGTCGTTGCGCTGCCTTTAAATTTGCCTTTCCATTTATTTTTAAGATCATCAAGTGGATTTACAACAAGGACATACTTACCTCTATATTTAACAATATCCACCTCACTTCCAGGAATGACGCCCAGTTCTTTCCGGATATTATTCGGAATTGTAATTTGAAATTTAGCAGTTACTTTAGACATATCTAATCCTCCTGATGATCATGGTATACCAAATAATAAAAATAGTATACCACTTAAATACATTCTGTCAATATGTATTTTCATTATAGGGATCAGGTGTTCTGACTATAAAATCAACATATTTTGCATGATTTGAATCCAAATTTCGGCCTGTTGACTTTCGACGCATGGCTCTCGGCTCAATCCTACCCGTCAAACTGAATATCCTTGCCTTCATGCATCCGCTTCATGGTCCGTACTGCACACATTTTCCCGCACATAGTGCAGGACTCATCCATTTCCGGCTGTGAGCTTTTTCGATATTCTATGGCTTTCTCGGGATCAATGGCAAGCTCAAACATCTTATCCCAGTCAAGGTTCATCCGGGCCCTGCTCATTTCATTGTCCCATTCACGGGCACCGGGAATTCCCTTGGCGATATCCGCGGCATGGGCGGCAATCCTGACGGCGATAATGCCTTCCTTCATATCTTCCAGCGTGGGAAGTCTCAGATGCTCGGCAGGCGTTACATAGCACAGGAAATCAGCACCGTTGGCAGCAGCAATGGCACCGCCGATGGCGCTGGTTATGTGGTCATAGCCGGGAGCCACATCGGTTACAAGGGGGCCGAGAACATAAAACGGCGCACCATGGCAGAGCCTCTTTTCCAGCATCATGTTCCCGGTGATTTCATTTAATGCCATGTGGCCCGGGCCTTCTATCATCACCTGGATGTTTCGTTCCCACGATTGTTTGGTCAACTCACCGAGTACAATCATTTCCTGGACCTGGCAGGCATCGGTAGAATCGTGGATACTTCCGGGGCGGCAACCATCGCCAAGGCTTAAGGAGACATCGTATGCTTCGCATATATCAAGTAATCGGTCATAATATTCATAAAACGGGTTTTCCCTGTTGTTTAGTTCCATCCAGGAATAGAGGAGGGAGCCGCCCCGGGAAACAACACTGGTCAGTCGTTCATTTTTCCTGATTTTATCTGCCGTGGCACGATTCAACCCCGCATGAATGGTTATAAAATCCACACCGTCTTCTGCATGGGTTTCAACCACTTTGAAAAACTCATCCACCGTAATATCTTTCAGATTTTTATCATAAAACCCCACGGCATCATAAATCGGTACCGTACCGATCATGGCCTGGGAAATATCAATCACCTGGCGGCGGAAATCCCGGGTTTTTCCGTAACAGCTCAGGTCCATAATGGCTTCGGCTTTTAATGCAAGAGCAGCACGCACTTTGTCCAGTTCCAGATCAATATCACAACAGTCTTTGGAGATACCCAGGTTTACGTTGATCTTTGTTCGCATCTTTTCGCCCACAGCTTCAGGATCAAGGCTTTTATGGTTTTTATTTGCAGGAATAATGACCTGCCCCCGTGCCATCAGATCCCTGAGATGGTCTGTATCAATATGTTCTTTTTTCGCCACGATTTCCATTTCCCTGGTAATGATTCCTTTTCTCGCAGCATCCATCTGTGTTGTGTAGTTCATGCCTTACTCCTTAATTTTCTTCATTTTTTCTCTGATTTCATTTATTTTCTCACCAATATTATCCGCCCCTACAATCTCCGTGACCATGGCAACATATGTTGCCCCCCGTTTTACAATTTCAGCCACATTATCTTTCTTGATGCCGCCGATTGCCACAAAGGGCAGGTCAATATGTTTCACAACATATTCCAGATATTCATACCCGACCGGATCGCAGACATCTTTTTTTGTAAAAGTCCGGTAGATGGGTCCCACGCCTATATAATCGGCACCGCGTTTCACAGCATCTTCAGCCTGCTCCGGGGAATGGGTGGAAAGACCGATAATCATTTTGTCGCCAACCAGTTTTCGGACCGCTTCAATCGGGAGATCATCCTGGCCGATGTGTACGCCGTCAGCTTCAACAGCCATGGCCAGATCAACATTGTCATTAACGATAAAAGTAACGCCCGCTTCTTTTGTCAGAGATCGTATGGTTACACACTCTTCATATTTTTTCTGCAAAGGTTTTTCTTTTTCACGATACTGGATAATTTTTATATCTGCCGCAATCATCTGTTTGGTAACGTCGATGTTAGTTTTCCCATTGGAATATTCTTCTGCTGTCAGGCAGTAAATATTGGTATCCGGTAATTGCCTTTTTATCTGAGTTGGCCTATCGTTCATATTGGCTTTCATACGGGCTGCCAGTCCTTGAAAACAGGTTGATACCCAAGTTCCCGGATACTCAGCATCATTTCATCAACCGAGCGGTGATCGGATATATCAAACTGCCCGGTATTGCCGGCATCCTGCGTCCGACCGCCCACAACCGTTGTGGAACCTGCGGACATTTTTGTAACCCCCAGCCTGATAATGTTGTCACGAAATGCTGCACTTTCCCGGGTTGAAATAGTAATTCCCACCCTCGGCAGAAAAATTCTCATCGCCGTCATGATCTGCACAAGATTCTTGTCACTTGTGATTACCTCTGGCTGAAATCCACCGGCATGGGGTCTCATGCGAGGCAGAGAAATGCTGAATTCAACATCCGGGTATTTGTTTTGAAGATATTCAGCATGCAGTCCGGTAATAAAGGCCTCATATCGCCAGTCATACAGGCCCAGCAATGCACCGATATTCACAGACCGTATATGTGCCTCACAGGCGCGTTCCGGTGCATCCATACGAAAACGGTAGTCTTTTTTCGGCCCTTTTAGATGGACTTCGTCATAGAGGGTTTCATTGTAGGTTTCCTGGTAAATGGTCAACGAATCCACACCGGCTGAGGTTAGCTCGGCATACTCGGTTGTTTCAAGCGCATAAATTTCAATGCTGATGGATGTAAAATATTTTTCGAGAATTTTCAGGCAGTCTTTCAAATAATCAATGGATGCGATATTTTTAGCATCCCCTGTGAGAATAAGAATATGTTTTAATCCCGTACCGGAGACTGCCCTTGCCTCCAGTTCCACTTCTTCTAAAGTCAGTTGTTTTCTTTCAATCTTGTTTTTTGCGTTAAACCCGCAATACACGCACTGGTTGGTACAGTAATTGGAAAGATACATGGGCGTATACAGTACAATGGTTCGACCGAACTGGTGCACGGATATTTTATGCGCTCTTTGCGCCATCTCCTCGATAAAAGGCTCGGCAGCAGGGGATAAAAGGAAAAGAAAGTCGGATTTATTCAAAACCGGTTTCTGTATAATCCGTTGGACCTGATCGCCGTTCACATTGGCAATAAAATTTTCAATATCAATATCTTTATATGTCAGGTAGTCCTGGTAAAAACTCATTATCGTCTATCCCATTTTCGGTGATCACCGAATCCTATTCAAAATGTCGTTTCCTTATGGTGTATTACAAATTTTGTTTTTGTAGGGAAACGGCATTGATCCTACTCATTCAAAAACCCCGTAAGCGGCGACGAGGCACTGGCATACTCACTGGTTGTGCCCGGACCGGCCAGATATGCCTGTCTGCCGGCGCTGACTGCTTTGCCGAACGCTTCTGCCATTTTGACCGGATCACCGGCACTGGCGATAGCCGTATTCACCAGGCATGCATCAGCGCCCATTTCCATGGCTTCACAGGCTTCGGACGGCCTTCCGATACCAGCATCAACAATAATCGGCAAAGGAATCTCATCAATTAATATGCGGACCAGTTCCTTTGTCTTTAAGCCCCGGTTCGATCCAATGGGAGAACCAAGAGGCATGATGGCAGCAGCCCCGGCTTCAACCAGTTTTCGCGCCACCATTAAATCCGGACTCACATAAGGAAGAACAACAAATCCTTCACCAGCCAGTACTTTAGTGGCTTCAATGGTTTCATACCCATCCGGCAAAAGGTATTTGTTGTCTGAAATCACTTCAATTTTTATCCAGTCCCCGCATCCGGTCTTTCGGGACAATCGTGCAATCCGGACGGCCTCCTGTGCGTTTCTGGCGCCGGACGTATTGGGCATCAGCTGGATATCTTTGGGGATATGATTCATCACGTTGTCAACATGGGAGTGAAAGTCCACTCTCCTCAAAGCCACCGTAATCACTTCAGACCCGGATTTTTTAATAATTTCCGGTATCAAGGCATCTGATGAATATTTGCCGGTTCCGGTAAACAGCCGGCTTTTCAATTTTCTCCCCCCGATTTCCAGATAATCTTCAGCAGCATCCATTGGTTAGCCCCCTCCCACAAATTTTAACACTTCCAGGGTATCGTTTTCCTGTAGCATGACAGAACCCAGGTTTTCTTTTTCGATAATATTAAAATTATGCTCCACAACTACTGCATTCGGATCTATTTCTTTAGACGTCAGAAATTCCAGAATTGAAATTTCCAGAACAATCTGTTCCTCTTTCCCGTTTACAGTGACGGTCATGGCCGTATTCCTTTCAAAAATCCATTCAACCAAACAAAAAAAGCTTACCCGAAGGTAAGCTTTCGAAAATACAAAAATCTTGCTTTCCTACGGCAGTACTAACTGCTTCAGGTTCAAAGGGTTGGGAAACATCCCTCTCAGCCCAGCGGCTCCCCCAGCTTTATCTATTTTTCTTTTATAATTTAAAATAACCGTTTTGTAAAGAACTATTCAAACAGTGAATACTCAACAATCGTATCCTTCAGCCGCAACATCATGCTGGTACTCCCGTCCACTTTGCATCTGGCACTTGTCCAGGCATCCTGGAACTTGAGTGAACCATCCTGGATGGCTTGCCAGTCTTCAACAGAAACTGTTATTGTGCAATACGGATTATCAGCGATGCCTTCATGGCGTGTGACTTTGCCCTTGTCACTGACAAGGTACCAGTCACTGCCGCCTGAACCGGTGAAATGCATCTGGGCGGTAACGGTCATCTCATCCAGATTTTTGACTGCTTCAGGGCCTGCAGGTGACGGAAGTTCAAGAAGCTGTGCAATTCTCCGGGTGGCGGCATTATTATGTTCCATGTCCTCGGGCAGGGATACGCCCTGTTTCTTGAAACCCTTATAAATCGAAATCAGTATGAGGCCAAAACGGTAAGCAGCCAGCACATCATTATAAAACAGATTTTTTACTTTCAGGCCGGTCCGTTCTTCCCAGTATCGATTGGTCTCCTCACGTTCCGGAATACCTTCCGGTACCGGGAGGTTATCACCTGTTGTATGCAGCCAGTTTACAAAATAATAAAAGCTCAGGTCAGACTCAGGGTCACTGATATAAGCCATTTCCCAGTCCATGGCCAGCGCCACATTATAATTTTCATCAAACATCAGGTTGGCCATTTTGGGATCTCCCCAGCATAATGCCACCTGCTCCGGCTCATATTTGTTTTCCTTCAGCCATTTTACAGCCGCCTCGATAAGCGGATGAGATTCATCCGGGTCATCTTTTACCCAGTTTAAAAAGTTTTCCCAGTAGGCAAGCTGTTTGTCTATGGGGTCTGTTCCGCCGCCCGGAACTCCCAGGAAAGAAAATCCCAGTTTCTCCCAGTCTGCCCTGTGAACGTTTGCCACCACTTCAAGCCCGCCCATCCACATTTTTTTGCGCTCTTTCGGGGTTGCTTCAAAGAAGAACCCGGATGAGACATACGGTGGAAAATCCGAGGGGACCTGTCCGATGATCCTGTCCATAAGAAAAAAAGGCGTACCCACAATATCCGTATTGTTTTCAAACCAGAATACGGTTGAAATCGGTACATCCGTATCTTTTAGAAGCTCCATAATTTTATACTGCTTATACAGGTCATATTCCGGGAAAATATGGGCTGTCACAGGCTCTTTGCGCAAAACCACCGGTCTGATTTTTCCCTCCCCGGATTCTTTCCAAATGATATCAAACAGGCATGTTTCATTGGACAGCCCCACACCGGGTTTGTCAATGTCTGAAATGGTCAGGTCTTCTGCCTGAGGCATTTTCCCCCTGATCCAGTCAATCAACCGGGTTTTCATCTCTGCCGGGTCCATGGGTTGTATCGTCATGATAATTCTCCTTAATACCCTTCATATCCATACTGTTTGCTTGTCCCGGTCACAACCAGTTCAACAACGCCATAACCGGTTTGACCATCGCACTGAAATATACAGCCGGCATTATCAATAAACGATGCCTCTCTTAACTGCAGGGGATCAGTCATATCATATTTGACGCCGTCCAGGAAGTCACCGCCATACCATTTGCCGTGAACAAAATCCTTGTACCCGAAATAGCCGCCCACTTTCAGGCAACAGTAGTTTAAGGGGTTAATCTGGATCTCTTTTGAAGTGCCGTCTTCCAGATTCAGAATAACGCGGGAGCCGTCAGCCAGTTTTCGCAAATCATTATCTTCAAATTTAAAATCATGCTCAACACTTTTTGCCGTGAGCTCTTCTTTGCCGCTTCCTTCAGGATAAAAAATGCCTGCACTGTTTAAAACCGGAGAGCCGTCATGCAATTCCCTTATATGATAACTACAACCCCATCCGTCAAACTGCATAATACTCCAGGAATAGAGATACCCTTCCGGAATGCCCATGGGCTGGACATTTACCTCAAAGGCCGTCCCCTGATCCCGCCGGATACCCCAGGAGTGGTCGCGTTCGATCATCCAGTTTTCCCTGTCCAGTTCGTAGGTCACACCACCCACTTTCAACCATCCAGTGGCCCTGCCGGACTGGTCATACCGGTTGGCATGCTCGACAATTCGGCCGTTGTCTGTAAACAACTGGGTATCTTCTGCATGGGGGGAGAGCACTCCTTCAAACTTGATATCATAACTGATGTCATGTTCGTTTTCAGCCAGACAGTAGCGAACCTTTTTTAATGGCTCAATAATTTCATATGAAAACGGGCCCACTTCCACTTCATCTGTCCTGGGCCGATAAATCCGCGATGCCCTCACACCGTACTGGGTTTTCAGCCCCACAGAGGTTGTGGCATAGGCATCCATGACATTCCTGTTCGGATAAATGCCGAATCCGGTGCAGTGATGGATTTTCCCCTCTTTGTCATGCATGTGGAAAATAAGACGTTCAGTCCATTCACGGGCAGTGGTTTGCGGGGATTCAAAATAATCAACGGTCTGGTGGCATAAAAACTCGTCATATTTGGTAATCATGACTGTGTCTCCTTCATTTTTATGTAAAAATATTTACCCGGTATCAATATTCAATAAATCCAGAACAATTTCTTTGGCCATACGACTGGCGGCTTCGATCCGTTGTTTATCCCTCAGAATAATATTGTATATACTGATGCCTTCCATCTGCACAATCATCATATCGGCAATAGCTGCGGTGTCCACCTTGTCTGAAATACCGGGTTTGATACAGTTTTCAATTTCATCCGTGAGAATCCTGAAAAACCGTTCATATGCCTGATTGATAAGCGAATGAATTTTCCTGTTGCTCAGGCTCAGGTAAAAGCACGCGAAGAAAACACGATTGTTGAAAAATTCAGCCCAGTCCACACTGAAAACCATATCCAGAATTTTATGGATTCGCTTGCCGGGATCCTGAATCTTTTCCCACTGGGGTATTAATTGTTCAGCATATTCTTTCATGAGAGACTCAACCAGTTCGATGAGCATCTCTTCTTTGTTTTTAAAGTAATGGGTGATATGTCCCGGATATACCCCCATATGTTTGGCAATTCTGGCAATGGATGCACCTTCTATTCCTTCTTTTACCAGGACTTCATAAAAATGTTTCAGTATTTCCGCCCTGCGGACGGGTGCTAAACTTTTGCGCCCCATAGAGATCCTTATTTGATTGGTTGATCAACCAATATAAATTTTTTCATGCCTTGTCAATATATTATTCAGTCCATATTAACAGCCTTCTGGATTTATTATTTTTTACGCTGATTTGGGTAAAGACGAAATGATATCGATACGTAAAATAGACATACAAAATAATTGTAGGGGCGAGCCCGTGTGTCAATGTTGTTGACTTAAGAAAAAGTCTTATTTGAATCATTTTGTGATCATTATTTTGAAGGCCGCAAAATCCCCCCCGGCCCCCCTTTTCAAAGGGGGGAGAAATACTTCCCCCTTTGAAAAGGGGGATCGAGGGGGATTTTAAAAATTGACAGAATTCCTTAAGTCAACAACATTGGGATTAAGGGGAGGGGGATATAATAGACTGGAATTCCATTTTATTCACCCTCACCCAGGCCCTCTCCCGTCAATGGAGAGGGAGATTTTCGATTTTTTGCGAAACCATCAATTTTTAAGCCTCTATCATTGTCAATGCATCACATAAGCACACTGTCACGCATGAAGGATCAGGAGGATCACCGCAAAAGTCGCATTTTAAAGCAATGTCTGTTTCAGGTTCTCTGAACCAGGGTCTGACAGGACAGGAAACACGGCACCGGGTACACTCATCATACTCTTCGCCGGCAACAATAACATTATTCTTGCACGTACACTCTGCTTCAGCAGGGGGGCCGGCAATTACAGGAACAAAATGTTCTCCCTTCATGAATATTCTTATCCGTGATTTCCTGGGATTGATTTCATTCTCATAATGTTTTAAAGAGCATACGGCCTCACACTGACGACATCCGGTACATTTGTTGTAATCGATCAATATTTTTTTCATCTATTCCTCCTTAATAAAGTGGGCTTATCTCTATCCTCCTCCAACTGTGGCATAAAATGTAAAGGATTCTCCGTTATTTAAAACGTCTGAGTCCTCAATTTCACTGTGAACTCTGTCAATCACAATGCCGTCAAATTCATCAGCCGGAATACCAAGAATTCCCTTAAGGTCATGAAGGGTTGAACCCTCCTCCATTGATATCATGGCCTTGCCGTCTGATGAATCAGCAGGAAGATATTTTTTCAGTTTTGTTAACAGTTTTACTTCAAAACTGATTTGTTTTGCTTCCATGGTTTGATTTTCTGCTTTCAATCTTAAAACAAAATTAAATGTGCTGTCATTTGCCATAAATTGCAAATGCTCTGATTACCACTCAAAAAGCATAATGTCAAGGTCTTTGCCTTTAATAAAAAGGGTAACCGCATTTGGAATTATAAGAAACAGGGCAACCACAAGGGATTGCCCCTACAGGGGATTGCCGAATCATAAATGTATCCAACCGGTTCATGCGATCATGATTTATTTAATCAACAGATGGTCATAATTCCGTATACACAAACGTTAACGCAGAACCACCCGGGCAACCACAAGGGATTGCCCCTACAGGGCGAATCCGTGTGTTCGCCTGGTGGTTATCATGATGAGAAAATTTTTATTCTCACCGGGAATTGCCGAAAAATAACAGAAAATCTGACACAAATTTCTTGACACCAATATGAGGAGTGTACTATTTAAATTCGTTTCATGGTTCACACAAATATGGATGATTATGAATTCAAATATAGAAGAATCAAGTACATTAGAAGAATCACCGGAAAAAGAAGAAAATATCAAAAAGACAGGGGCAGTCATGGTTGTGGGCGGCGGGATTGGCGGTATCCAGGCT
>JAUXDD010000099.1 GCA_030618465.1 Desulfobacteraceae bacterium | reverse complement strand
GTCTGATTTCACATCTCTTTTTTTATGTATACCCTAGCAGCTTTTTTCCATCTGTTGATGGTCTGTTCTCTCCTATTGTCAAAAAACCTGAACATATCTATATACACCCCCATTTTTTACTTTCTGCAAAGGTGCATTGTTTTTTCCTCAAGGCGCATCCACAATACAGAGTGCCTATTTTAATCTTGACATCCGAAAAAATACATGGCATTATTTACCCCTAAAACATTACAAGTAATGTAATAACTTAAATGTAAATTATATCACTTAGTGTGCAAATGATAATCAAACGAAAAATCGAATCAGAGCTATTGCGATGGAAAAATTCCGATAACAGAAAACCTGTTATCTTGCGGGGAGCAAGGCAGGTCGGGAAAACATTTGTAGTAAATAGATTTGCTGAAAATTTTGAACATTTTATTGATATCAACCTTGAGAAGCCAAGAGAACGAGAACTTTTCATAGATGTTAATTCTGGTAAGGAACTCTTCGAACGGATTTTATTGTATAAAGGGCTTAAGGTAAATGTAGAAAAATCGCTTTTGTTTATAGATGAAATTCAATATTCTGCCGAGGCAATCCAAGCCCTTAGATACCTTTATGAAGATGTAAATGAGCTTGCTGTTATCGCAGCAGGCTCACTCCTGGAAGTATTTTCAAAACGGGAAGGATTTTCTTTTCCTGTCGGAAGAGTGAAAAACCTTTTTTTATATCCTGTAAATTTTATGGAATATCTTGAGGCGAGTAATCCCCCTCTTGGGGAAAAGTTGTTAAACATGGATTTAATAAAAGAGACGGGGATCCATGAGTTACTGCTTGAGCAATTTAATGAGTATGCATTTATAGGTGGAATGCCGGAAGCACTTACCGTATATCTGCAAACCAAAGCCTATTCAATGCTAAGAGAAATATATGATGCGATCTTTATGGGATACCTTGAAGATGTTGAAAAATACACAAACATTGCTAAAGCAAAGTATTTGACCCATACAATTGATCGGGCGCCTCTTTATGCTGGAGAGCGAATAACTTATGAAAAGTTTGGGGAATCTTCATTTAGATCAAGAGAAATGAAAGATGCATTTGACGTTCTTGAACGCGCATTGATTGTTTATCGCGCAAGGCCTTCAACTTCAACGCAAATTCCGATTATTGAAAAAATGAGAAAAGCCCCGAAGTTGTTTTTTCTTGATACAGGATTGGCTAATTATCGAATTGGATTTAAGGAGATGTTCAGCAGTCGGTACTCCCTGGACAATGTGTATCAGGGAAAAATATCGGAACAGATTGTAGCACAGGAATTAATCTCTCAAAGCTATATCCCACCATCACTTAACTTCTGGATTCGAGATAAAGGTGCTGCAGAGGTGGACTTTCTTTATCCTTTTAAAGAGCTTGTAATCCCAATCGAGGTAAAAAGCGGAAAAGTAGGTAAGCTAAAATCGTTAAATTTATTCATGGAAAAAAGTCATCATCCCTACGCGATACGTATATACTCCGGCAAAAGCCAAATTGACCAGATACAGCTTCCATCAGGAAAAAAGTATTCTCTCTTTTCTATTCCTTATTATTTATTACCACGGATTGATGAAATACTTGATCAGTTTATTAATGATTATTGATGAATTTGTAAAAAATTTAGCGCTGTAGCTCCGCTTCAGCAGGATTTACAATGTTGTCAAATCTGTGTGAATCTGTCAGATCTGATCAACGACTGAAGGAAAAAGAGATGTGTCTGTATGGGGAAGGAATTTTGCAGCACTGAACCGGTTCATAAATTCCTGGTTCACGTTTAATTCAAGATAGGTGATCTTGTCCCTGATTTTGTCAATCCTATCCATATATTTACTGGATTGAAGAATCATGGTTGCCCCGCCGAGAGAGCTGTTTCCTATGGCTTCATACCTGTCAATGGGCAGATCCGGGATCATGCCGATGGATATGGCGGATTTCGGCTTGATAAAAGAGCCAAAAGTTCCTGCCACATAAAATTTTGACAGATCGGAAAGAGACACACCCACTGAAGAGGTAATCGTTTCCAATATGGTATACATGGCAGCCTTGGATCGGATCAGGCTGTCAAGGTCGACCTGGCTGATGGTAAGGGCTTTTCCGGTTGCGGATTTTTCTTCCGGCACGATTACAAGATGCCTGATTTCGTCAATTTCCTTTAAAAGGTGCTTGCAGGCGGATTTTTTAAACTTTCCCCGAATGTCAATCATTCCGGAAAGAAAAAGATGGCATGCAAGGTCAATAAGCCCTGATCCGCATATTCCCCGGGGCGGCTTTTCTGCAATTGTATGGATGTCGAACTCATGGGTTTGGGGATCAATTGAGATCCTGTCAATTACACCCGGGGCGGCCATCATTCCCATTTGGGTGACACCGCCTTCTAATGCAGGGCCGGCAGCTCCGGCGCATGCGATCAGCCAGTTCTCATTTCCAAGTACCACTTCCGCATTGGTGCCCACATCAACCATTATGGCCGTATCTTTCATTTTATTGAGGCCGGAATACAAAATACCTGCTATCAGGTCACCGCCAAAATAACTGCCCACATTTGGGAAAATAAACGTTCTGGCAAAGGGGTTTACCTTTATCCCCAACTCTTCCGCTTTCACTATTCCGGGTGTGTTTGTGACCGGGATGTAGGGTTCGCGTATGATCCATCGGGGGTTAAGGCCTAAAAAAAGGTGGGTCATGGCTGTGTTCCCCGCCACTGCAAGAAGATAAATCTGATCAGGCCTGATACTGGTTTCGTTGCACAGCATTGCAATTTCACCGTTCAAACCGTTAATAATCAGTTCTTTCAGTTTATCAGAACCGTTATCTTTATCTGCAAAATGGATTCGTGCCAGTATGTCGGGCCCGATTGTTATCTGGGGATTGTCAAAAGATGATTCTGCTTTGATTGTTCCTGTTGAGAGATCAATGATGCGGACAACAACACGTGTTGTGCCAAGATCAACGGCAAGCCCGGCAACGGGTGTTGAATCATTGGCGGCGGTAATTCCGGCAAGAAGCCATCGTTTATTGTCCTTGAAAAGAATACACCGGATAGAATAATTGCATTCTCTTAACCGGTCAGGAAGATTTTTTAAAAGGGGAAAGTCGATTTCAACACAATCTGTATTTAGCCGCGATTCCAGTGTTTTTTTCAGCCTGTCGGCATCTGCTGTATTGTCCTGCAACGAGGGGGGGGCGAGCGTAACTGTTTTAATCCATCCGGCGGTGTCTTTTTTCATGGGCATGTATCATACAGGAACAGTAGTGAAAAAAACAATGAAAAACATGGGGCTTACAGCTCAAACGTCATATCACTGCCAACGGCAAAGCACTCAATGTCATGATTTTTTTCTTTAATGATCTGCCTGCAGGATTTGACAATGTCATCCAGTTCGCTGTCCGTCCGTTCCTGGTTTGAATGAAACAGGCCCAGTCTTTTTACACTTGCCTTTATAGCCAGGTCAACGGTATCCGTATACACAGAATGGCCCCAGCCCGTTCGATCCAAATACTCCTGCGGTGTATATTCTGCATCATGAAACAGGATGTCGGCATTGGAAGTAAATTTTACATATTTGTCAAATTCCAGACCGCCGGGATGGATATAACCGAGTTCATTATCTGTGAGAAAAACAAAAGATTTGCCGTCTTCGATGAATTTGTAACCGCTGCCACGGTTGGGATGACTCAGCTCAATGGGTTCGATTTCTATTGATCCGACTGAAAATTTTTCCGGACATCCGTTTTTATATATAAATTGTGCCTGAAGATTGGAATACTGCACAGGAAAACCGGGAGGCGTCATAATCCTTGTGATCATTTTTTCCACATAATTATCAGGAAAAGGGCATCTGTAAACAGATATTTTTGTTTTCGCTAAAAAAAGAGGCTTAAAATACGGGAATCCCATTATATGATCCCAGTGGGCATGTGTGAAAATAAGGTGATACCGGTAACGATCTTCATCGATCAGTTTATTACCCAGACGTCTTATACCGGTACCAGCGTCAATAATGATGATGTCATCATTTTTTGATCTTATTTCAAGGCAGGTGGTGTCGCCGCCATACTTGATATATTCTTTTCCTGAAACAGGAATCGAGCCTCTTGAGCCCCAGCATTTGATGTACATGAATAACCTATTTTAACTTATCCATCGATTATATTTTTTTCGATCCCATTAGTGTTTTTCCGAAGAAAGTATGCCGGATACCGTCGCCTTTTCAAGGTTTTTATTATTTTGCCCGGAAGTTATTATTATAGCATACCATCTTAATGGCTTCAAGAGAGTCTTTTGTTGTGGGATGCGTACCTGTACCAAAGACAACACCCGGCTCAAGGGTGTTTACCGCTCAATGATAGTGTCAAATATTTCAAATGCCGCCTGAACTGCTTCATTATCTTCCGGCATTTCAATGGTGGGTCGCCCGTTTAAGTCAAATTCGTAAACCATGGAATCTTCCGGAATGGTACCGGCAAGTTCAAGTTCTGCATTTTTAATTATTTCAAGGACAGCGTCAGGCGGGGTGTCTTTGGACTGGTTGATTACAAGGCAGCTTTTACCCACGCCTATGTTCAGCTCTTTTGCCAGCTTATTGATCCTGACGGCAGCCTGAAGGCTGCGCCGGGATGTGTCAGACACAATTAGAAGAATGTCCACGTTGCTGGTTGTCAGTCTGCTGATATGTTCCATGCCGGCTTCGTTGTCCATGACAATGTATGGGTAATTGGCGGAAAGCTTTTCCAGAAAACCGGTTAAAAGTGTGTTTGCCGCACAATAACAGCCTGACCCTTCCGGCTGTCCCATAACAACCAGATCATAGCCTTCAGCTTCAGCAACAGCCTGCTCCAGCTTCATGGACATAAATATATCCTTGGTCATTCCGCTGGGGACGGCGCCTTTTTTCATTTCTTCGCGGGCATTTCCCAGAGTGCCGGTCACTTCCAGACCAAGAACCTCGTTTAAATTTGCATTTGAATCAGCATCAACCGCAAGAACGGGTTTCTTACCGTTTTTAATAAGATACTTTATCAGCATGCCTGCCACAGTGGTTTTCCCTGTGCCGCCTTTCCCTGCCAGTGCTATTGAATATGGCATATGTATAATCCTCTATTTTATTGTTTTTAATCTCTACCATAAAGACAATGCCGTTTCCTTAACAAAATTAAATTTTGTAAAACACCTTAAGGAAACGACATTGACTATAAAAAAGATAATTTATGGTTGTTTAACCGATCAGTCAAGAAACTTTTATTTTTTGCGCTGCGTGATGCGTGATTCGCGATACGTGATATGATATGATTTTAAACAATCAAGAAGCAAACCCCTTGCAATCGCTCTTTTGATATGCTAATTTGATCTTATATAAACAAATAGTTAAGAATATCTAATGATTTGCCTGCCGCAGGATCACATGAAAACAAGGAGGAGAAACATGCCGATAGATATGATTAAAAGGGCACTTTTGGCCGGAATAGGAATGGCTCTTAAAACCAAAGATGAGGTGGAGGAGTTGGCTAAAGAGTATATTACAAAAAGCGAACTGTCTGAATATGAAGGGAAAAAATTTGTAGATGATCTTCTGAAGAGATATGATGAAGCCAAAGATAAACTGGAAGAAAAGGTAGAAAAAAGTGTTAAAAATTTTTTAAAAAAGTCAGATATTGCCACCAAAACCGACCTTGAAAAACTGAAAAAAGAGATACAGGAGCTGAAAAAACGAAGCTGATATTACCAACAAACAGGAAAATATTCTCCAGATGCTGAGCATACAGAAAATTGGTGTTATAGGCCGCACATACCGTCATCTTAACCGCTATCGTCAGATCCTGGCCATTTTTTTCAAGTACGGAATGGGGGATCTGATAGACCGGCTGAAAATTGATCAATATATTGAAGTCGGGCTTCAGATGATTTCAAAAAAACGCCGCGATCGTGTTGAACGGCTCACTACCGCTGAAAGGATTAGAATGGCGTTTGAAGAACTCGGGTCTACCTTTATTAAATTCGGCCAGGTCCTTTCCACACGTCCGGGACTCATGCCGGTTGACTTCATTCACGAATTTTCCAAACTTCAGGATGATGTCCCGCCATTTTCAAGTGACAAAGCAATATCAATTATTGAATCAGATCTTGGGTCACGTGAAGATATATTTGATTTTTTTAATGACCATCCTGTTGCTTCCGCATCAATCGGTCAGGTACACAGGGGGCGTTTAAAAAATGGTGAAGAAGTGGCTGTTAAACTCAGACGCCCGGGTATCAAAAAGATTATTGAAGTCGACCTTGAAATCATGCTCCATATTGCAACACTTATGGAAGATCACATAGAAGAGTTTGCACTCCACAGGCCCGTTAATATTGTCGAGGAGTTTGCCCGGATCCTGGAAAAGGAGATCGATTACAAAATCGAAGCAACAAATATGGAGCGGTTTGCCAGCCATTTTTTAGGGGACCCCACTATCTATGTCCCAAAAGTATTTCGTGAGGCCACAACAGAACGGGTTCTTACCATGGAATATGTGGAGGGAATCAAGATATCTGATGTCGACAGGCTTGATGAAGCCGGGCTTGACAGGAAAGAAATTATTTCCCGGGGTGCTGAGTTGTTATTAAAGCAGGTGTTTGAGAAAGGATTTTTTCACGCTGATCCCCATCCCGGTAATATCTTTGTACTGCCGAACAATGTGATATGCTTTCTTGATTTTGGCATGGTAAGCACTGTCAGCAGGGAAACCAGGGAAATTTTTGTTGATCTGATTGACAGTGTTGTTCACCAGAATTCACTGATGGCAACCCAGGCACTACTCAAATTAACTGAATGGGAAAATGAACCGAACCTTCGCCTGCTTGAAAGAGAACTGGCAGAGTTCATGGGGCAGAACCTTTATAAGCCATTGAAAGATATTGAAATTGGCAAGATTATTAAACAGGTTTTGGAAATGGTTACCCGCCATAATCTCATGCTTCCACCGGATATATTTCTCATGATGAAGGCGTTTGGAACCGTTGAAGGAATTGCCTCTCTGCTTGATCCTGATTTTGACATGATAGCCAAGGCAACCCCGTTTATAAGGCGCGTGAAACTTGCCAAATTTCATCCCAAACGAATTTCAGGTGATATTATCAAGCTGGCTGCTGATCTTCGTGACTTTGTTCAGCAGTTTCCTAATGACATACTTGAGATCACACGCATTATCAGACAGCATAAGCTTAGTATCAACCTTGAGCTACGCGGACTTGAATCCATCCTCTCAACACATGATCAGATAAGCAACAGAATCTCCTTTTCAATTATTATTGCAGCACTTCTCATTGGTTCTGCACTGATTGTCATATCAAAAACACCGCCCTTGTTTTTTGGAATTTCTTTAATAGGAATGGTCGGATTTTTTGCCGCTGCTTTTATGGGAATATGGCTTCTTGTGGCGATACTGAGAAAGGGGCGATTGTAGACCGATTTACTTTAAATAGCCTTCAAGGTCCTTCGGATGAATATATTTACCGGGTATGGCTTTGTTCCGAATTGATATGCCGGCATCGTGCACCGTCTGTGTGTCGTTTGAAACAAGGGGATGCCACCATTCAAGGTCCCTTCCTTCAGCCACGGCTCTGTAGGCACAGGTAGCAGGCAGCCAGGTAAGCTGCTTAATGTTTCCAGGTGTCATGACAGCACAACTGACGGCACTTCTGAAGCGGTTTTCATAATTTCTACAGTGGCAGGCTGATATATCCAGATATCGGCAGGCAACATAGGTGTATTCAACTTCGCCTGTATCTTCATACTGTATTTTTTCAAGACAGCAGATGCCGCAGCCGTCGCAAAGTGCCTCCCATTCCTGATTTGTCATTTCATCAAGGGTTCTGGTCTTCCAGTATGGTTTGTTATCCGGGCACATCTGATTTTTATGCGTTCATCGTCCAGGCACTATTTATACACCGTCCTTATTTCTATCGGCAAAAAGAACCTGTTTTAACCATTTGATCCCAAGTTTTAAAAGTGCTTCGTCGTCATTTTTTATGGATTCCAGTGCCTGGGAATCAATATCCATGTCATCAAGCAATCCTTCATTAAAAATTTGGTTTTTGAACGTATCGATATCATAACAGGCCAGATGGAACATATGCTTTGACTTCATATCCATCATTCCGGGTATGAAACGGTTTTTCAGGCTGATAATTTCCATAAGCAGATCGTTCATTTCATTGTATGGAGCAATTCCCTGGTCCTTTATCCATTCACCAACCGTCTGGGTATTGTCCTGTTCAAAACCTTTGCAGTGCGGTTCTTCTATTAACGCGTAAAATTCGGTTATTTCCCCTGTCTCCCTTGAACGGGATGCCATGCGGGCAAGGGGATAGGTGCGGCATGATGAGGGCCGATCCTCATAAACACTGCATCCTTCCGGTGTGACAAAAGGGCATTTTAATACATCAGATGAATCCGGCTTTAATGCTATAACAGGCAGGTTTGACTCCGGTCCGATGTGCTGTGATGTATAACGCTGGAGAAAATCAGTTGACGTCATGCCCGTATTTTTTTTAAGGCGCAGTATATCATAGGGTGTAAGAAACTGATTAAGATCCCGACAGCACTCATTAAAGCAGGAGACGCGACTGTTACATGAAAATCTGAACGTCTCATCAATGGATAAGGCTGTCATTTCATCATTCATATATTTTTTTTCTCCGTTTTTCTATAGCAGTAAAATTTTTATAAGAGTAAGAAACGTAACATTTACCATTTGTTTGTCAATATTAAAAGAAAATATTGAGAACGGTTTAATACTTCCATATTTAGTATTTAGGCAGGGACAGATAACTATATATTGAAAAAATTGAAGAGGCATGACTGTGTGTAATAATTTTTTTTCTCTGCTTTACAAAAGTACTTGACAAGAAATATGGTGGGTGATAAATTTACACCTTGTTTGTACAGAAACGTATCTATTTGATTTTTTTAGAAAAAATTCAATCTGATATTCAGAAAAGCCAAAATTTTGAAGTACGGGACCCAAATAGAATAAAAAAAATTCTTCATAGTTTGATTTTATTTTTTGTAAGTTAACAAATAATTTTTTAATGAAAATTTTAAAGCCAAAAAGTTTTTGGTCACTATTGTGAAGGGAGGTGTAAAAGAGAAAGACATTCGTGAAGTTGTTAGAAGCAAGATAATGTTAACCTAATTTAATTTTATTAAAACACACATTTAGGAGGTATATAAATGCCAAGCTTTGTAATTGCTGAAAAATGTGATGGATGCAAAGGCGGGGACAAAACAGCATGTATGTATATTTGCCCCAACGATTTGATGGTATTGGAACCCAATTCAATGAAGGCCTACAATCAGGAGCCGGATCAGTGCTGGGAATGTTTTTCATGTGTAAAAATCTGCCCCACCCAGGCAATCGAAGTAAGGGGTTATGCTGACTTCGTACCCCTGGGAAGCAGTATCATGCCCATGATGGGTACGGAAGATGTTATGTGGACCTGTAAGTTCAGAAACGGTCTTATTAAGCGTTTTAAGTTCCCCATCAGGACAACACCTGAGGGCGCTGCAAATGCTTACACTGATCTTAAGGGGAAAGACCTTGACAGCAGTCTTCTTTCAACAGAAGAAGCAGACGGTTACGTAATTACGACACCGAAGACAGTCTAAGGCCGATCGGTTTATTGAAATTTCAGAATAATAAATACAGAACTATACATATTAAGGAGGATATAATATGGCATTACCAAATAAACCTCTGGGTGAATTAAAAGCCGTAAGAGATCCTGAAGTTGAGGAACGAGAAGTTGATATTCTGATCGTTGGTGGTGGTATGGCTGCCTGCGGTACAGCATTTGAAGTAAAAAAATGGGCGCCGGATGCAAAGGTACTCTTATGCGACAAGGCTGCCATGGAAAGAAGTGGCGCTGTTGCACAGGGCCTTTCAGCTATTAATACATACATTGGTGACAATGCAGTTGAAGACTATGTCCGTATGGTAAGAAACGACCTTATGGGTATTGTACGTGAAGACCTTATTTATGACCTGGGGTGCCACGTGGATGATTCTGTTCATCTGTTTGAGGAATGGGGACTTCCGGTATGGAAAAAAACCGATGACGGAAAGAACCTGGACGGTAAAAAAGGCCAGAAACAGGGAACATTGAAGGGCGGCGCCACTCCTGTACGTACAGGTAAATGGCAGATCATGATCAATGGTGAATCTTACAAGAGAATCGTTGCCGAAGCTGCCAAACTGGCTCTTGGCGATGAAAACATCCTTGAGCGCTGCTTTATCGTCGAGCTTCTCAATGACGCCAACAACCCGGGCCAGATTGCCGGTGCTGTCGGTTTTTCTGTCCGTGAAAACAAAGTATACATCATTAAATGCAAAACCATGATGATTGCATGCGGCGGCGCAGTTAATATTTACCAGCCCCGTTCAATGGGTGAAGGTAAAGGCCGTGCATGGTACCCGGTATGGAATGCAGGCTCCACATACACCATGGCAGTAAGAGCCGGTGCCGAACTTTCCATGATGGAAAACCGTTTCACCCCGGCCCGTTTTAAAGACGGTTACGGACCTGTTGGTGCATGGTTCCTGCTGTTTAAGGCCAAAACGCTG
>JAUXDD010000178.1 GCA_030618465.1 Desulfobacteraceae bacterium | reverse complement strand
AAAATTAATATATAACTTTTTCAAGCTTCTCTGCTATCTGATCTGCTGTAAACGGTTTTACAACATAATTTGATTGTAAGTATATCTGTATGCCGGATTTTCAGTTAGGGACTGCTTCTACATATCATCCGGATCATCCATATTATATCTGACGATATTTTTTAGATGAGTATAACTATCTAAATTCATTGGGTCAAACTTAATACCAATACCTGTTTTGTCTTTCCTGGCCACATTCCCGTTAATTTGCAGTGTAAGCTTTTCTTCCAACCCCGTGAGGATAATTTCTATCAGGCCCTTTGTCCCAACTGGAATATCCTGGACGGTTTCCAGATAAATTCCTTTGACACTTAAATCCCTGGAATTTCCCTCCAGAATGATTTCAGATGAACCTGCCTTAAGAATAATTCTCGTTTTAAAATTAACTCTTGTATTCTGACGTTTTTCATCAGATGGTTGTTGGAGCATCATCAAATCAATCTCCCCGCCTGAAATTAATAAATTCAACCGTTATACATATAATCGATGATGTTAGCGTGAAGGACACAATGTAAAAAAAAGATATTTATCTAACTGTTTCCTGATTGCCTGATATTTTTTCGTTGCTGTTTAAAAATATAGGAGATGAGCCTGTCCCGATCATCCTGGCTTATATTAAGAAATTTTATACCAACGTCCAGATGCCCCTGATTTGTCTCCTTATTGGGACTAACCCGGATCACTTCACCACATACTTCGAACTTCCCTAATGGAAAGCCAGGCAATCTGAGTGAAAAATCTACCCTTTGTCCTTTTTCAATGTGGCCGGCCAGAACCAGGCTCATACCGGATCCGCTTATATTAATGGTTTTTATGACATTTATCACACCTTCACTATCTTTACCGTCCATCAGTCCGATTAATTTATTCAATTTTTCATCGATCTCAATTAATAATGGGACTATATCAGAAGCCTGTGCATCGGTATGATGCGAAGTTGATACTGAAGAAGTTAACGACTTTATTTTATCACTGTTTTTAAATTCAGCAATTTTAGCTTTGACAGGGACAGAGAAAGCAGACCGAACATCCTGCCTTTTTTCCAACCATTTTTTTTCAATCATATCTATTAATTAAAGAAAATAAAACAAGGGATTAACAAAAAGAAAGTCATACAATATACTTTGAGTATCATGTATATATCATTTGTAATGAAACGTGTAAACCCTTTAAAAAAATTGCTGAAAATTAAAAAAACGTAAAAAGCTCCCGGCAGGATTTTGCAGAGGGGTCAGCAGCCGATCATTGGGTCAGTATCTTGCCTTCATTATACAACGCCATAAAAGCATCAACAATTTCAGGGTCGAATTGAGTGCCGGCGCCCCTGGTAATAATCTGTATGATCTTTTCAGTTTCCATTTTCTTTCTGTATGCCCTGTCAGAGGCCATTGCATCAAAGGCATCAGCCAAAGAGACGATACGTGCGAGATAGGGTATCTCGTCTTTTTTCAATCCATCCGGATATCCTTCCCCATCGTATCTTTCGTGATGATGCCGGATAATTTTCCGGTGTTCTTCCCACATTACAAGCTGCTCAACAATGTTTGAACCGATAATCGGATGCTCTTTTATTTTTTCAAACTCTTCATCTGTAAGCCTGCCGGGTTTCAGCAGAATATTATCCCTGATACCTATTTTTCCGATGTCATGAAGAAGTCCGGCAATATTTAAGATATCAACCTCTTCACTGCTGCAGCCCATTTTCTTGCCAATTAATATGGATAGTTTTGTCACTCTGCTGGAATGTTGTTCCGTGTAAGGGTCCCTGGCTTCAATGACTTTCACAAACGATCGAAGGGTTGTAATAAGTCCCCTGTTAATGTGCTCATATAAAGCAAGATTTTCAATTGTGTATGCTGCCCTCTGGCTCATGAATGAAAGATAATAGAGCTCTTTGTCTGTAAAATGGTTATCCCCTTTTTTTATAAATGCAGTCAATACGCCAAAAACCTTATCCTGGATTTTTAGCGGTATAATCATAATCGAACGTATATCCAGGGGAATTCCCCGGCTTCCTTTATTATCAGAAATCAAAAGTGGAATTTCATCTGATACGATTTCCATTACCAGTTTCTCTATTGCTTCATCATATCCTGTATGGCCGCCATCACTCTGATCCGGTGAAGATACTGTTTTATTTTCAGCCGATGCGATTTCAAAAGGCCTGTCCTCAGTTTCATTTATTACATAAAATTTTGATCCATCCGCATACGTCAGCGCTATTGCCATATCAGCCATCTGCTGGTAAACATCCGCGCTTTTCCCGATCAAGGAGACATCGTTCATGATCTTGTTTAAATTATGCAGCTCTTTAACTTTATAAATTAATTCCCTGTTTAATCGTTCAAGGCGTTCCTTGTCCTCAATTTCCTTTTTTAGAAGAATATTCTCAACAAAAAGGCGGCGTTCACGGAAAACACTCTGGATACACACTTCCATCTGTTTCAAATTTACAGGTTTGATCAGGAAATCAACAACACCGTTTTTAAGTGTTTCGATTATGTTATCCAGAGAAGGGTATCCCGTCATGATTATGACAGGGATCGTATTGTCTTTTTTTCTTATATGCTCAGCAAGCTCAAGCCCGTTCATTTCAGGCATGTTGATATCAGTGACGCAACAGTCAATCTTTGTCTCTTGAAGGATTCTTATCGCCTCAAGGCCGTTGCTCGCTGCAATTACATTGTATCCCTTGTATTGAAAATACTCTGTTATGACTTCCAGAATATTTTTTTCATCATCTACAAAAAGGATCGTGCTGGTTTCGTCTTTACTATCCATATATAAAAAAGCCAGTTTGTACCGTTCGGAAGTTGCTGTCTGCCGCATTAAATATTGCGATTGAAGAAAACGGATTTAACACATTCGGAGAATTTAAAAACTATCTTTATAATACCATAAAAGTACAGATTCAGCACGTAAATTTTTCAAATGAATGAAATAAACCAACCAGGCTAAACCTCTATATAAAAATTGCCGACACCTGCAATAAAGGCACAGCATGGGTTGGTTCCAATAGACCCGCTGAAAATCAATCATGACAAAATCATATAAAAAATCTGAGCTATTGATTCTTTTCCACTCTTAAGGGTAAACTTGGAAAATGGGATGTGACAAAGTATAAAAATGGGATATTGAAGAAAAAGGAAATTTATAATGCCCTTTAAACGCTTCTTACGAATCGGTGTTTTACTTGTTATACTCGTTTGTGCATTTACTGCAGCAGATGGATATTTTGACATATTCATAGAAAAAATGGGAATGGGCCGGATATCAAACGCAAATGATATCTATCTGGATCAGTCATTTAGTAATGCAATAGACGGATTCCTAATATTGTCAGGGATTAAAGGAGGACTGGCAGTTATTGAGGGGTCGGGAATCGGTATTGGTTTCAACATAGAAGTAGGTGATTTTGTCCAGCCGATTTATGATTATGTGGACATTGCATGGCGAACATCCCTGGCAGGAGGGATAATAATTCTTTTAACACGTCTGGTGTTGCAGACCACTGCAATGATTGATCACTGGTGCCTCTGCCTGATGTTCCTGACAATTTTTTCCATACTCATACAGCAATGGTATTTCACAAATTACTACAAATCATTCCGGATAGTTAAAGAAGTGACACTTTTTATAACCATTTTAGCCGTTACACTGTATCTGATCCTTCCTGTTACAATTACAGGCGCTTCTTTTATATCAAAAAAAATTACCGGGCCCTTAATATCTGAATCGCAAAAAGGTTTTTCAGGTATGAAAGATGATTTTTCCCCAGCGAAGCTTGATCAGCAATTCTTTTCAGACTACCATTCCAAAAATACGTCCTGGCTTTCAAAGATTGACAGGAATACAAATCCTGAAAAAATCAAACAAAATATGGAAAAAATGGAGGCTTATTTCGCTGAAAAAACAAGAAATATTTCTATACTGGCTGTAAAATTAATTGCCGGCTACCTGTTTGACTGCATAATTTTTCCGGCCGCCTTTTTTTTGGTTATTTTTGGATTTACACGGGCGATGATCCGTTATGCATTTGTACTTAAAAGAAATTTCGTTGTTAATGAGGACATTGAAGTCCTTATTAAAAAAATAGATGATCGCTTCAGGGACAGTAAACGGTCAGGATAAGCTTGTTTCCTTTGGCGTTGTATTTGAATCCAGTAAAATATTGTTCCATAATTGAAATCCCCCTTCCATGGTCAGCCTCTGGATCGGTATCTCTTTTACAGATTGTTGCCCAGTCAAACCCTTTACCCTGATCTTCAATTTCCAGGGTAAGAATTTTTCTCTGAAATTTTATTGAATATTTAACTATTTTTTTTTCATCAAAATGATGGCCGTGTTTGACTGCATTTGTGATGGCCTCGCGCATAACAAGGCAGACATCAAATATCCTGGAATCAAGATGTTGTTGCTTTAAAAATTTTTTTGTTTCCACATCCGCCCTGTCAATATTTTCCATAGTGGAAGACAGTGATATTGACAGGCTGTTCGGGTTATGGACAGCATCAAATACGATATCGGTCGTCATTATAATCCCCTGGAATATGAATTTTATATTTCAATGCCAAGAATGACCAGGTCGTCTTCAGCCTGACCGGGATCACCGATTAAATGATGAATGATTTTTCCCGGGGCTTCTTTAATAGGGACATTCCGTACTGCATCACACGCATCAAGCATAATACTGGCGCCCTGATTCCAGGTAATTTTATCTTTGGTAGATTCAACCAATCCATCTGAATAGATAAAAAAACGATCCCCGGGCGACACCGTGATGGTTTCCTGGCCAAAAACCACATCATTAAAAATTCCGAGAATATCTCCTTCAATTTCAATAAGCCTGGATTCATCTTCCACCGGAGTATAAACAACCGGCGGGTGACCGGCGTTTACAATCACCATTTGTTTTGTTTCCCGATTTAATTTTGCATAACAGGCGGTTAAGTATTTTCCCTCCGGTAAGATTTCTACAAAGACATCGTTAATCAGTTTTACACTTTCAACAGCCTGGTATAAAGGAGTGCAGTTCTGCTTGAGAAGCGCTTTGGCCGAAGCCGTTAAATAACTGGTGCTGATATCATGACCGGAAAAGTCGGCAACAAAATAAACGTAGATTTCCTTTGAAACAGGTAAAACATCATAAAAATCCCCACCTGCCTCGTGCAGGGCCTTATAATAAACGCCAAAATTTGCACCTGGATACGATTCCGGAGTGGTAAGCATTGACGTTTGTGCATCTGTAAGCTGTTTCAGTTTTTGTGCCTGGAATTCAATAAGCGAGTTTGTAGCAACCGACAGTTTTAAATGGAGTCCCACTCGTGCCAGTACTTCAAGGGGATGAAAGGGTTTTATGATATAATCTACGGCTCCGAGCTCAAATCCTTCAAGCTTTGAATCGATTTCTGTCATTCCGGTTAAAAATATGACAGGGATCGACGCTGTATGGGAATTTTTCTTTAAGAATTTAATGACTTCAAAACCATCCTCTTCAGGCATCATAATATCAAGTAAAATCAGATCCGGTTTTTCATCCACAGCAATTTTTCTTGCTGCAGGTCCGTCAAGGGACGTGATTACCCTGTAACCTTCCCTGGTCAATGTAGATTCCAGGAGTTTCAGATTTATTGGATTATCATCAACGGCCAGAATTGTCAGACGATCTGCGATGGTCATTATATAAACCTTGCTTTTTCACGTTTTTTCCAGTTGCTCTTTTATTTTTCCCAGCCTCTCCTCCATTGAAGACATAATCTCTTCTGCTCCGTCCAGGTTTTCATCACGGGCATTGTCTTCAGCAGTTTTAGCTATCCGGGAAAAATCAGAAAACCCCAGATTACCGGACGCCCCATTTAAGGAGTGAGCAGCTTCAACAACATGCTGGGCATTTCCATCTTTGTATGCCTGTTTCAGTTTTTCAATGTCAGAAGTCGCGGATGTAATAAGAATTCTAACCAGTTCAATAAATTCATCTTCCTCCAATCCAAGATTAGCGCCTAATTCTTTTAGATACATAAGTTCTCCTTTATCCGGCATAAAATGAAATATATATTGAAGGCAATCATTTGTTTGTTCATCTGCGGAGAATTTTCAGTTCGCAGGGCAGTAAAGAATATATGAAAAGCAATCAAATTCAATCATTTATTATATTACTTAATCTTAAGCCAATTCGCAACTGTTTTTTAAACTGACCGCAAAAAATATATGTTTCAAAGCGTCTGTTTTACTTGACCACAATCAGACACCAACTTAAGAATAAAAAGATTCTCTCAAGTTGGTCGGATCTGAGAAAACAACTACGCGGTCAGGATAGAATCACTGTATCAATGCGGTGCCAAAACGGAGAGATGGTACATGTCAGGAAAAGTACAAGGCCAGAACCAGGGCAACAGATTATTTGTGAT
>JAUXDD010000236.1 GCA_030618465.1 Desulfobacteraceae bacterium | reverse complement strand
GCGGATTGAACAGTAATAAACAGTACAGATTTTATAAATATCTAATACCCATCAGCCTCTTCGTCCCTTAACCCAACAGGCCTGGCAAGAATCTCAGACCATATTACCGCTTTTCTCAGTTCGCTGACGGATGCAATCAATAGATGTGGGCGCCTCTTGCTTTCAACGACCTCTTTTTTAACTGCGACATCTGTTTCTATTTCCTCAAGGATAATCTCTTCAACATCATCCTCTTTTTTTACGGCAGAGAGTGGCGGTGGCGCTGCTGGTGCAACGCCTTCATTATTTTCCCATACAACCTCAACCGGCGGAAATTTTGGCTTTGTTTTCACCGATTCTTCCGATGGAGCCGGCCGTAATTCCGTCCCTGGGGATTTCTCAGGTTCGATGCGAATTCCGGTTATCCCTTCAAGCCATTTTTTCTGCTCCGGTGTCAGTATGGAAAATTCTTTTTTCCCCTTGTCCTTTTTCCTGGAAAACAGGGAAACAAGAAATATGATAATAAAAACAACAAACGCCAGAATATCATCAAAGTCCATTGGTTTTATTCCTCTATGTTATTCTTCCCGTGTATCATCATCAGACGAACCGATCTTGTCCCTCATCGTGGTGTCCGCAATTATATTTTTCATTTTGTAGTAGTCCATTATCCCGAGGTTGCCTTTCCTGAATGCTTCGGCCATTGCCAGGGGCACCTGTGCTTCAGCCTCAACAACCTTTGCCCGCATTTCTTCAACCCTTGCTTTCATCTCCTGTTCCCGGGCATAAGCCATCGCTCTCCGTTCCTCTGCCTTTGCCTGGGCGATTTTCTTATCCGCTTCCGCCCTGTCGGTTTCAAGTTCCGCTCCGATATTTTTTCCCACATCCACATCGGCAATATCAATTGAAAGGATTTCATACGCCGTACCTGAATCAAGCCCCTTTTCCAGTACTGTCCGGGAAATCATATCCGGGTTTTCAAGCACTCTCTTATGGGTATCCGCAGAACCGATAGTGGTTACGATACCTTCGCCGACACGGGCAAGTATGGTCTCCGCACCGGCACCGCCGACGAGCCTGTCAATATTTGCCCGGACCGTCACCCGTGAAATCGCCTTGAGCTGTATGCCGTCTTTTGCCATGGCTGCAACAAGCGGCGTTTCAATTACTTTCGGATTTACACTCATCTGGACAGCCTCCAGCACATCCCTTCCGGCCAGGTCGATGGCAGCCGACCGGTTAAATACAAGTTCAATATTCGCTTTGTCCGCGGCAATCAGTGCCTGTATGACCCGTGACACATTACCGCCGGCAAGATAGTGGGACTCGAGATCATCTGTTGAAATTTCAATCCCTGCCTTTACGGCCATAATTTTTGATTCAACGATAAGTTTGGGAGGCACCTTTCTGAAACGCATAAATACAATGTTAAACAGACCCACGCGGGCACCTGAAACAAGCGCCTGTATCCACAGGGATACGGACGAACCGACGAAAAAAAGCAGCACCATTACGCCAATACTCAGAAGAATAATTAAAACACTTGAAAAATTCATTTAAAGCCTCCTTTTATTAAAAACAATAATTTGATTCCCGGTAACGGAATGTATAGTTATAGTTGTTCCTTTTTTAATATAATCGCCCCGACTCACCACATCGAATTTTTTCCCGCCTATTTCAGCCGCACCTGAGGGCCGAAGATCCGTCAAAGCGATCCCATCCATATCTTTAAGCTGTTCAAGTTCAGAGGACTGGGATATAACCCCGTCTTCACTGGATAATCTTTTTCTCAGTGTGGCAGGGGATCGGGCAAGCAGTTTCAATCCGACAATCACAAGGATCGGTATCATGACAACATCCACAGCTGCAAATATCCAGCCGGCTGTGACGGAAACACCGGCAAATACGGAATAGAGTGAATACCCGAAAAGACACGCAGCGGCAATAGACAGCAGACCGCCGGAAGGCAGGATGATTTCAGCAATAATTACGCCCACCCCGGCAATCTGAAGAATAAACGGCAGCAACAGGCCAGAATTCATTTTGACACGTCCTTTATAACGATCAGTCTGTTCCCCTGGATTTCGGAAATAACAATAGCTGTTCCTTTTTCCATAAATTCCCCGTCAGATATGACATCAAATACATCATTGCCGATCCGGGCTTTTCCAGAAGGTCTTAATAATGTCATTGCAACGCACTTATCCCCAACCCTGACTTTCTCCGCTTCTTTTGAATCCGCATGTGAGTCCTCAAGCGTGGTTGAAAGATACGGCCCCGAAATCACCCGGGAAAGCTTCGGGACTAAATAGCGAAGCAACAACATGGAAATAACAAATGCCATAAGGCAGGAACCCAGTACCTGGATGATATTTTTCGAAAGAAGCGCCGCCTCCCATGGCAGGCTCGGGTCCGGGATTACAAACCCCTGGAATGAAAGAATCATCCCGACAATAATACAGATAAAACCGGCAATACCGGCAATGCCAAATCCAGGTATGACAAAAAACTCAAATCCCAGCAGAACCAGGCCCAGCAGCAGCATGATAAGTTCCGTATAATCGGCAAGCCCGACAATATACTGATTGAAAAAGACAAGGGTGAGGCAAATAATTCCCACTATGCCGGGTGCCCCGAATCCCGGGGCCTTTATTTCCATATAAACAGCAGCCATCCCGATCATCATGAGTATGGGTGCAATAGTATTGATTTGCCTTACAAGGGTTTCCGACCATTGCTGTTTCATCTTGACGATTTCAAATGTTTCAAGCCCCATTTTTTTTACCAGTTCATCAAAACCGCCAACACTCATCTTTGAAAACCCAAGCTCAACAGCCTCAGCATCATTCATGGTCAGAAGTTCCCCTTTTTTTACAACTGTTTTTTTTGACAGGATGCTCTTTTTTTCCCCGGGGCTTAAATCGTCGTATTCAACCGAATCCATGTAGACGGTCTTATCGGGCATTTCAATTCTGTACACTTCCATACCTTCCGTAACCATGGCTTCGGCCAGGGCCTCCGGGTACCCGTTTTTTCCGGCAAGGGCTCTGAATTTCGCACGCAGCGGGGACTGGAACTTTTCCCCCATCATTTTCGGCCCCTCTTTTGTGTAGGTGATGGGGGCACAGTCACCAATGGTGGTACCGTTCTTCATCACAAGCCGGTTGCAGGAAAGGGCGATCAATGCGCCCGCTGATATGGCCCGTTTCGACACATAGGCAATGGTTTTCACTTTTGAAATATTTGATACGGCATCAACGATCTGCAATGCCGAATCCACCCGGCCGCCAAACGTATCCATTTCAAATATCAGGACTTCAGGCCTTTCGGCCAGTGCATCTTTTATTGCTCTCTCTATAAATACCGCCATACCCGGACTCACTTCCCCGGATACAGGTATGACATATACTTTATTACCGGAGGATGCGGCCAAACAGGAAATCGGGAGCACGCAGACAGATATTATCAAATATACAGTAAATAATCGAATTTTAGATGTCATTGGTTATCCTGTCTGAAAAAAGAAACGGTTATAAAGAAATATACTCAAAAGGTATCCATATGTCAAGATGACGAGGTGTAACTTTTAATAGCTATTGACAAGCCGGTTAAGGAATGCCTATAAGCCAAAATTTCAGATTTACTTATGAAGGATCATACTTCGCAGACACAAGCATTTTCACTTCTGACAGCGGCAGCCCCCTCACTTTTATGCATTGTTTTCGGAGCAAATGCGGTTGCCATCAAGGTCAGCCTCACAGGACTGGGCCCCTTCACCTCGGCAGGTCTGCGTTTCAGTATTGCTGCTGTCGCAATTGCCTTATGGGCATTTTTTACCCGACGCCCCTTTAAAATCAGGAAAAAACAATTGGGGCACCTGTTGATCATAGGGATGATATTTTCCGTACAATTGTCCCTGATTCATCTGGGATTCAGCCTGACAACCGCTTCCCGTGGCGCGCTTCTTACCAGTATTCAGCCTTTTTTTGTTCTTCTGATGGCCCATTTTTTCTTACCCGGTGATTTTATAACACTGCGGAAAACACTGGGCATTCTGCTGGGGTTTGCCGGGGTGTTTTTTGTATTCCAGGGAAAAGAAGATCTGCTTTCAGGTACCCTGACCGGTGACTTCATCATTATTGGGTCTGCATCGGTATGGGCTGCCAATACAGTTTATATAAAAAAGGTCATTGATGATTTTCGATCCTTTCATCTGGTGCTGTATCCCATGATCATTGCCGTTCCCATATTTTTTATCGAGGGGGTTTTATGGGATTATCCCATGGTGGTCGCTGTCAACAGGGATGTAATTATTTCAATGCTTTACCAGTCACTGGTTGCCGCAGCGTTCGGGTATGTGTCCTGGAACTACCTGCTCAGCCGGTACGGTGCCACAGCCCTTCATTCGTTTGTCTTTCTCATGCCGGTTTCCGGGGTTTTTTTCGGCGGTTTACTCCTGGGTGAACCCATCACCGCAAATATTCTTCTGGCGTTGATTCTAATCATGACCGGTATATTTGTGGTGCACTATAACACAACAAAAGGAAACGGCCTTTTCAGCAGATTTTTACAATGAATTTGAGTATAATCAGTTGAAAATAGTAAAAATAAAGGGTTTATGAAGTATTACACCTAATAAAATATGGGAAGAAATTAATGTCACATCTTG
>JAUXDD010000278.1 GCA_030618465.1 Desulfobacteraceae bacterium | reverse complement strand
TTATGAATTCAAATATAGAAGAATCAAGTACATTAGAAGAATCACCGGAAAAAGAAGAAAATATCAAAAAGACAGGGGCAGTCATGGTTGTGGGCGGCGGGATTGGCGGTATCCAGGCTGCGCTGGATCTGGCGGAGTCCGGTTATTACGTCTACCTGGTGGAAGAGTCTCCGGCCATTGGTGGAACCATGCCTCAACTGGACAAGACTTTCCCCACTAACGACTGTTCCATGTGTATTCTCTCACCCAAGCTGGTGGAGTGCGGCAGACATCACAACATTCAAGTCATTACACATGCATGGGTAAAAAATATTGAAGGTCCTGCAGGTAACTTCACGGTTTCTGTTGTCAAGGAACCCAGCTATGTGGATGCGGAAAAATGTATCGGATGCGGCGTCTGTGCACAAAAATGTCCGTCCAAGGTCCCCAATGAGTTTGACAAGGGCCTTTCAAAACGAAAAGCGATCTATGTCCCCTACCCCCAGGCAGTACCCCTGATTTATTCAATTGACAAAGAAAACTGTATATTCTTTCGAAAGGGGAAATGCCGTAATTGCGAAAAGGTTTGTGAAAGCAACGCGATCGATTTTGATCAGAAGCAGGAAAATATTGAAATCAATGTGGGTGCTGTCATCCTGGCAACCGGATTTGATGAATTTAAAGTTGATTCGACTCATTTATCCAATAGTTACACCAGTCTTATCACTCAGTATGGTTACGACAGATATCCCAATGTGGTCACCAGTATTGAATTTGAGAGGATTCTGTCTGCTTCCGGACCTTATGACGGTCACCTCCAGAGACCGTCAGACAAACAGCCTCCTAAAAAAATAGCATGGATCCAGTGTGTCGGGTCAAGAGATGTTGCCTGCGGTAACGGATACTGTTCTTCCGTATGCTGCATGTACGCCATAAAAGAGGCGGTCATAGCAAAGGAACACAGTGAGACGCCCCTTGATGTCACCATTTTCTTTATGGACATGCGAACATATGGAAAAGATTTTGATAAATATTATGAACGGGCAAAGAATGAGCATGGTGTCCGTTTCGTGAGATCAAAGGTTTTTGGAATAAAAGAGATTGATGAATCAGGGACACTTTCCCTGAAATACGCGGCTGAGAACGGAGAGCTTTGTAACGAAGAATTTGACATTGTCTCCCTTTCAGTTGGTCTCGAACCAAAATCCAGCTCACTTGAACTGGCAGACAGAATCGGTATCAGCCTGAATAAATACAATTTCTGCAAAACACAGAGTTTTACTCCGGTAAACACCTCAAAAGACGGCATATTTGTCTGCGGCGCGTTCCAGGGGCCCAAAGACATTCCGGAAACCGTCATGCAGGCAAGCGGTGCCGCGGCTGCTTCTTCAGCCCTGCTTTCCAAAGCCCGCGGTGAGCTTGTCAAGAAAAAGGAATTCCCTGCGGAAAAAGTGGTAACCGGCGAATCCCCGAGAATCGGCGTTTTTGTCTGTCATTGCGGCATCAACATCAGCAGCGTTGTAGATGTTTCGGCAGTTAAGGACTATGCGGCAACGCTTTCCAATGTTGTATATGCGGATGAGAGCATGTATGCCTGCTCCCAGGACACCCAGGAATATCTGAAAGAAAAAATCAAAGAACATCGCTTAAATCGTGTTGTGATTGCATCCTGTTCACCACGGACACACGAACCGCTGTTTCAGGAAACCATACAGGAACAGGGATTGAACAAGTACCTGTTTGAAATGGCGAATATCCGTGACCAATGCAGCTGGGTACATCAGGACAACCCTGAAGACGCGACCAAAAAGTCCAAAGACCTTATCCGGATGGCCATCGCTAAAGTCAGACTGGTTGAACCCCTGAAACAGATCACCCTGAAAACAACCCCGACGGCACTGGTTATCGGCGGTGGTATTGCAGGAATGACAACAGCGTTGAACATTGCTGAACAGGGATTTGAAGTCCACCTGATAGAAAAAGGAATGAAACTTGGGGGACTTGCCAAAAAAATATACCATACACTTGAAGGCGATGATGTGCAGGTATTCCTGAAAGAACTGACTGACAAAGTGACCGACCACCCGCTGATCAATGTGTATACGCGCAGCACCATCCTGGAAACTTCAGGTTATATCGGCAACTTTAAAACAAAAATAAAGGGAAGTTCGAAAAAAGATATTAAAGAAATCGTCCATGGAGCTGTTATTATTGCAACCGGGGCTGAAGAATACAAGACCAGTGAATATTTTTATAAAAAAGACCGTAAGGTTGTTTCCCTTCTTGATCTTGAAAAAGAAGTGGTAAAACCATCCAAAAAAATTAAGGATTGCAGGAACCTGGCTATCATTCAATGCGTGGGTTCACGTAATGAAGAAAATCCCTATTGCAGCAGGGTCTGCTGCGGCCAGGCCATCAAAAATGCCATTGCTCTTAAAAACCAGTACCCGGAGATGAATATTTACATTTTTTACCGGGATATCAGGACATATGGCCTTAAAGAAGATTATTACAGGGAAGCCCGTGAAAAAGGAATCCTTTTTATACGGTATGCTCAAGATGCCAAGCCGGAAGTCAGTCAGGTAAAAGAAGACGGAAAAGATGTATTGAGAATTACAACCGTTGATCCCATTATTGGAGAAGAGATTGTCCTTGATGCTGACCTGCTGACACTCAGCCTGGCCACAACTTCTTTATCGGGAAACAAGGAGCTTTCACAGTTTTTTAAAATTCCCTTAAATGAAGAGGGGTTTTTTCTGGAAGCACACATGAAACTCAGGCCGGTTGAATTCGCCACTGACGGTGTATTCATGTGCGGCCTGGCCCACGGCCCGAAATACATTGATGAATGTATTTCACAGGCCAATGCCGCTGCATCAAGGGCAGGAGTGGTTCTTTCAAAAGAAATTGTTGAACTGCCGGGAACCATTTCATTTGTCCAGACAAACAAATGCGTCGGCTGCGGAGTATGCGCCAGTGTCTGCCCGTTTGGCGCGATAGAAATGGACATGGAACAAAATAAAGCAATTGTTAATGATGCATTGTGTAAGGGCTGCGGTGCCTGTACGGCCTCATGTAAATCCGGGGCGATCAATTTGCACGGTTTTTCAAGTAACCAGATTATTAGTATGATTGATGCGTTATAAAACTTTTTTTGACAGGATTACAGGATAAACAAGATTAAAATAATAACAGCATGGGGAATACATCAAGCATGCTGAATAAAGAAATTACCGAAAAAATTATTGGTTGTGCTTATACTGTCTACAATAAAATGGGATATGGTTTTTATGAGACGGTATATGAAAAATGTTTATTAATTGAACTACGTAAAGCAGGGCTAAGTGTAGAAGCACAAAAGGCAATTACTGTTTGTTATGATGGAGATGTTGTAGGAGAAT
>JAUXDD010000155.1 GCA_030618465.1 Desulfobacteraceae bacterium | reverse complement strand
GTTCAATTTCAAGGAAGGCGAAAATTTTAACCGGAGTAATATATTTAATATTTCGAGGATTAAAATTTGAGCCTGACGCAGAAATTGGACAAAATAGCCATTTCTGGATAGACACTATTTATAACGTAGAAAAATGCGTAGTTAAATTGGGTTGACAAAGACTGTCATAAATTTTATTAGTTTATACTTCACAATCACATAAACAACTTGAATAATAAATAATACAACAGGATAAAAAATGCCCATATATGAGTTTTATTGCGATGACTGCAATATGATATTTAATTTCTTTTCCCGAACCGTAAACACCCGGAAAACTCCTGCATGCCCGAAATGTAAGGCAAAAAAGCTTTCCCGGCAGATGTCTGTTTTTTCAGTGGCCGGCCGGGCAAGTGAAGACGGCGATATGGATGACATGCCCTTTGATGAGAGCAAGATGGAACAGGCGATGCAAATGATGGAAAAAGAGGCCGGTAATATTAACGAGGATGATCCCCGGCAGGCTGCAGGACTGATGCGGAAGCTGTCCGAGATGACCGGTGTAGAGCTTGGTTCGGGGATGGAGGAAGCCATAAGCAGGATGGAAAGAGGGGATGACCCTGACCAGATAGAAGCGGAGATGGGGGACCTGCTTGAAGGCGAAGACCCGTTTATCCTCCCTGAAAAAAAAGGCGGAGGCGGCAAAACAAAGCGTCCGGAGCCAAAAAGGGATGAGACTCTGTACGACCTGTAAACAAATGAAAACCATTCGTCAGCAGTTAATAGCTCTCCTTGAGCACAATCCCATGGATGCAAGGGAGATATCACAGGAACTGAGAATCAGCGAGAAAGAAGTTTACGAGCATCTTTCCCATATTGACCGGTCTGTAAAAGCACTGAAAAAAAAACTGCGGGTGAAACCTTTTCGCTGCATGGCATGTGATTATATATTCAGGGACAGGAAGCGCCTGACCCAACCAGGGCGCTGTCCCAAATGCAAACACGAGCGTATTGACGCTGCTTTATTCAGTATTGTGTGATGGGAACTGTTTAATTAGCTTGAGGGTGGTATTATGAGTAGCGCGATATTAATGGCAGGATACAATAATAAAAGAACCATAAAGAAATACAGCAAAATGGTTGCTGAAAATTATGGTGAAAAGTTTATTGAAACCGGTTACAAACCCTTACGTGAGTTTACATATGTTGAGAATGGAAAAGAAATAAAAAAACCTGTCATTCAGTTTGTTCTTGAAAAACTGATTGCATGTGACCGGATTGACGAAATCATCATTGTGGGTCACCAGATGCTGATTGAACAATGTATGAGTGAATTTATCAATAAAATTGAAAAACCCTGCAAAATAGTAAACCAGAATTCAAGAATTCCCAAAAATATAATTGACCAGTTTAATATTATTCCCAAAAAAATAAAATTCAATTCTCTGGCCGGCAATATAATTAAAGGATATGTGGCCAGCGCTGCTTATAATAACAGGGATCATGCATTGTTTATTGCCTCGGATTCGCCGCTGACTTCCCAGAAATTTATTGAGAATTTTATTCTTATTGCGGATGAGTACAAAAAGGACTCGGCCATCATGTTGCCGGCGGTGTATATTGATGAAACCAAAGACAGGCTTGGCAGGAAAACTGTAAAACTTCTAAATGATACACCGTATCAGATATCGGATAAAAATGACGACCATGGCCGACAGGGGTTCAGGATCTCATCTCTCATATATTTAAACCCGGATTTATTTGACGTAAATTCAATAAACACATCTTACAATCTTCGCAAATGGATGAATCCGAATGTCCAGCTGAAATTATTCAGGGCTACGCATAATCTCGGGTATTCAAATGTGTATTCAAAATATTTTATAAAGAAAAATCTGAGTATCAGGGAATGTGAAAATATTGGATCTGCATTTTTTGGCGGGCCGCTTTCATTAATTCCCATGGATGGCGAGATGTCCACCTATGATTATGACGGTACGGAAAAAGAGTATCGCGGGATTTCAGAAATGCTGAAGAATGAGGTGCCTGCTGAAAAGTCATAAATGCGTTAACTTCGATATGAGGCGGCAGAATTTTTTATAACGTTTTGACAGCCCTTCATCGTGTTCAGGTCGAAATATCCTGCCCCGGCCTGGTTTGGGCCAGTGATCGGGGCACCCTGCTGCGAGCCAGGCAATGCCCCTGGCTGTGGCTTCGGTTTCTGCAGGGCGATATACCTGCTTTTGAGTTAGATCGGCCAGTCGCCGGCAGATACCGTCCATTCGTGAAAGTCCTCCGCTGATTTGCAGTTGATTAATATGCAAACCGCTTTTCTCCATTGTTTTTAAATTTGCAGCCAGCATGAATACTATGCTTTCCGCAACAGCCACTGCTTTTTGTTCTGGTTTGCATTTCCCGATAATTTCAGCACGGGGGCCCTGTTTCCACCAGGGAGAGCCCATACCGCCAATGGTATTTACAAAAACCGGCGGGTCACTTTTTTCCTGGAGGAAGGAAGGAAGGTGGCGGATAAGATCAGGCATGTTGAATCGTTTTGCAGCCCATTGCAGGGCAGCGCCCGCACCGTTTACCGTGCCTTCTATAACGTATTCATTCCGTTTGCCTCCGCTGTTAACAAGTCCGCTCAAAAGGGAAGGCTCGTGGATGAGCGTGTTTCCGGTCGGAACCAGGATAAATGCGCCTGTCCCGATATTTATTACTGCCAGGTCGCGTCTGGGCCGTCCAAGGCTGTAAATCGCAGCGTTCTGATCGCCGTTAACAGCCAGTACAGGTATATCCGTATCCTGAAGATTACCATAATCATGACAGACAGGCCGGCAGGCCGGCAGCACCTTTTCAGGTATGCCGAACATACCCGTTAGCCAGGTGTCCCAGTTCAGGTGTTTTAAATTTAATAATTGTGTCCGCAGGGCATTGGCATGGTCAACAACAAAACGATGATTTTCGATCAGGTGGAATAGAAGGAAGCTGGACAGGGGCCCCATTGCCAGACGATTTTTTTTATGGGTCTGTTTTACATCAGGGATGTTATCAAGATACCAGCGTAATTTGCTGGCCCCATAATGGGGTGAAAGCTGAAGCCCTGTAACTTGTTTTATTTTTACCGAATAGGGGGAAAACCGGTTTAACCAGGCGGCATTGCGGAAATCCTGCCAGCTGATCAGGGGGGCCAGCGGTTTGCCGGTTTTTTTGTCCCATACCACAACACTGGATCGTTGGGTTGCAATCCCGCAACTGGCAATACCCAGCTTTTTTACTGTTTTATCAGCCAGCAGTTGTTTGACTACATAACGGGCTGATGAAAGTATTTCCCAGGCATCCTGTTCCGCAAAATCAGGGCTCCTCCGTTTTAGAGCAACTTTGCAAAAGGCGGAGCATCGAACTTTGCCGTCAGTATCGATAGCCATTGCCCGTGTTGCATGGGTTCCCTGGTCAAGGACCAGTGTCAAGGGGTCTGAATGCATAGTTGTACCTGATATGGAATAATCAATATTTGGAGCCAGTGTATGTTTAATGAGTGGACACTATTTATATTAACAGCATAACCTGATCGGATTAAAATGAAAATACAATTTATTTGCTCCTAACAAGACCGATTTTGCAGATTGACACATATGATGTATTTTGCCATACTTTCGAACTTTTTAATAATAATTACTGACCGTCAATTAAACAATTTATGAAACAACTTCCTGCTCTTATAATTATTACTCTCTGCCTGTATTTTGGCATTTCCCATGCCGGTGAAAAGGTTACCGCCAGGGGAGTAAGTTTTTTTGATAGAGGAAGAGAACCTGCTGCCCGCGAAAAGGCCATGGATGAAGCAAAACGGGCAGCAATAGAGAAAGCCCTGAGTGCAGTTGTTGATTCAAAAACTGTTGTGGAAAATTATACAGTTATAAGTGACCGGATATTAAGTCGACCATCAGGCTATTTAAACAGCATTGATATTGTTCAGGAACGCATTAACGATCTGGGCACTTATGAAGTGATCATTGAGGCTGAAGTCGAAGTCCCTGACCTGGTCAGCGATCTTGAGAGATTCCAGAAGATGCTTGGCTGGCAGAAAAATCCCCGTGTAAGCATAATAATTACGCCCGGGCTTGATAATGACTACATACCTGCAGCGAATAAGGCGGCGGGTCTGATAACGGAAAAGTTGAAAAAAAATGGTTTCCGGGTATTCATACATTCAGAAGACAGCGATATTCAGACAGGATTGCATGTGGGGCTGGGTCTCGGACTTTCCACAAAAAATACCATGTTTCAGGATGTTGAGATTACTGTTAACGAAATAAGTCTCAGTGCCGTTATTTACAGGGCAGTAGATAATGAAATACTTGCCACTGCCAGTGTCGTAGAAAAGCAGCCGGGTGAAAACCGGTTTCAGGCTCTGGACGATGGTTCCAGGCTGTGTGTTGAGTCAATATGGAATACACTACAAAAAAAGTTGATCATGCTGTGGGAGAGTGAATTATACGAAAGCAGAAATATTTTTCTTATCGTTAAAGGCATATCCTCCCTTGCGAAAGCAGAAAAAATTTCTTCAATTTTTCAAACCGATGTTTATGGCGTGACAGCTGTTAGCCTGATCCGTTTCCGGGGAAATAAGGCAGAATATGACCTGAAGTTCAAAGGATGGCCGGAACACTTTTTAAATGAGATTGGCATGTCATATTTCAGTAAAAAATATTTTGCATCGCAACTGGAAAGTATTAATGGAAACAGGCTCATCATAAAAATCAAATAATACCTTCACCCTGGCTGAATACTATCTGCATCATACAGAAGATGGCGGCCCAGATCGCCAAACAGCTCCGGCATCATGATTCTTTTGCTGAAGCGCCATTAACTTTAAACTTGACTACATTCTATTATCTATGCTATTGATTTTACAGATATATAGATGTGAGTCCAGGCGCATTCAGCTGCAGCGTTAACTGCCTAATTCTTAAGAAAAAAATCAAGTTCATGCATTAAGTTTATGCATGGGTCAAAGGTCTAATATTGTTCGGTGAAATTTGGATTTCACCTGCCTTGAATAGATGATTGCTTAAGGAGATGGATATGAATAAAAAAGACAGGGATAAAAAAAATCTGATCGCCCAGTGGGCTTTTGATTCACGTCCGATTCTGCTGAGATTTCATTTGTGGCTGGAAGATGTGGAAGTGGAATGGCTTCGTGGAAGTCCCAGAGAGTTAAATGATGTCATCTCTTTTGTTGAACCGGGAACAGAGAGACGGTTGATTATGACCGCGGCCGTAACCTCTCTGGGGACAAAACTGTTCGGACGATACGGGGAAGGGCATGACCAGGAAAAAAAGATTGTGAACCAGGTAAAAAAAGACGCGGATGCCATTTCGGCATATGCCATGAGCGAGAGCCTGTGGTATCTTTCCCGCTCGTTACCTGAGAACCATGCCATCATGGTATGCCTGGGTGAAGGCCTGATGCCAAAAGCCGGTGAAACACCGGAAATGGGTGCCAATCCGTTGCTTGGATTTGGAAGGGTGTATGCACGGCCGCAGGTTGCCAAGTTTGTTGATACACGTGTTCAAAAGCTGATAAATTCTGAAGATTATAAATGGGATGATTTCAGAAATGAGCTCCGTCATGGAGGGATCACTGTCTGGGGGGCGGCAATTGATACACTTGAAAATACGTCACGTTTTGCAAAAGGATCACCTACCGGGCCTATGACGGTTTTCCACCTGTTTAACCAGCCGCTTGCCATCACCAATCAGTACGAAGGCTACATTGGAAGCCTTATTTTGCCTCGAAAAGTGGTGAAAAATGCATCCCGTGATTCGGTTCTTATTGATTTTTTTACACCGCGTGAAAAAATTATGGATGCGATTCAGCAAACATATCCCGGTATAAAAGCGGAAAATATTCATGTGTGGACCCTTACCGGCGAAAGCCGCAGACACCGTATTGGAAAGATCTGGGACCAGTGGGAAAAACTCGGTGCCCATCTGGTGGATGATGCCTGGGAACTCTCATCGGGTTTGAAGGTATTTACCGAATCCGGTACATATGCCCCGACATTTTCAGTGGGTGACTGGAAGGATGACAAGGGCGATACCCACCTTTTTATTACAGACGGCTATGCAGCTTCAGCTGAAGCCATTCAGGCCGCAAGTTTGTATCCAATTCTTGACCTTGATGCTTCCTGTGCTGTTTTTTCATCCAAATTCAAACTGAGTTATGACCAGGAAGCCCAAATAATGCATCTGGATCCTGATGCAGCTGATTTTCAACAAAAGCTGGAAGAACTGTTTGAAAGTGAGATGGAAAATGAAACAGTTCAGCGATTCCGGGACGATATTGTTCAGGCAAGAGACGCCGGAATTCCACTGGACAAAAAAACGGTCTCAATGGATGATTTCATTTCAGAAAAGAAATGGGACATTATGGCGATATCGGGATATATGCTGCCGGATCCCTATTCCGGGAGCAATGGGGTGGAACAAATTGATGATGATACGTATAAGGTGTCTGCCCGCCTATCCACTGAAAATGGAGACAAACGAGTTACATTTACACTGAAACTGCTGGAATCCTTCGAAGAAAGCCGGCTGGTGTTTCAACCTCTGTTGAACAGATTCCTGCGGGGAGAAGACTATAAAGATCGGCCCGTAAGGATTTCAGACTCCGGAAGGATCCGGAATGAATTACAGACGCTCTGTCCCGATGCCCTTGAATATTCAGATGTAGCCTTGATCCAGGTGTGTTTTGATAAGATTCCCGAAGATGTGATTTCCCTGAAGCATCAGGTAAAATTGCGTGAAATACTTGAATGGTATATTGAAAATCATCCCATCTGGTTCGACTGGCTTGAGATAGAATGAATGGGATTGAAGATTAACGATTGAAAATTGACGATTTGTTGAATCGCTTCGCGCTTTCAATTTTTTACTTTTTAGACAGGATTTACGGGATAAACAGGATTAATAAAAAGAAAATATTTATAAAAATACTTCAAAGCCAGACGTTTTTCGTAAGCACTGAATTCAGGTAAAAAACTGTATGCCTTTTTTTAAAAAGGCATAAATAAATTATCCAGTCAATCCTGTTAATCCTGTCAAAAAAATCACATACTGGTTCGACCATTCATTCTTTTTTCCGGTAACAGGAATTTTTTGAACCATCCGGCAGCTTCATCTAAAAACTGTGCCTGGTGTTTTTTATCACTCATGCGGTGGTCTCCCTGTTTCTGAAGGATCAATAATTTTGGGTCGCCTGCCTTCCGGAATATTTCTTCGGCATTGGATACGGGCACCACACTGTCTTTATCCCCATGGAATATTAGAATATTTTTAAGGCTTGAGAGCCTGTCTGAAATATCAAACCGGAGATTTTTTTTGTAAAATGACAGGGGAAGGTTGTTCAGATCGTCTGCCTTCGAGACTGGCAGTGATTTTTCTGCTGCATCTAT
>JAUXDD010000083.1 GCA_030618465.1 Desulfobacteraceae bacterium | reverse complement strand
TAAAACAACATCTCCATTGCTTCTGAAACGGATTTTACACCTGCAATCTCAATTCCATTAATTTCATTCATCCGTTTCAGATTACTCTCCGGCACGAGGCATCGGGTAAATCCCATTTTCTTTATCTCGGCCACTCGGGTTTCAACATGACTGATGGCCCGGACTTCACCGGTCAACCCGGCCTCTCCAAGGACAACCGTACCATCAGGAACCGGTTTATCTAAAAAACTGGATGCAATAGCGGAAATGATGCCCATATCCACGGCCGGTTCATCCACTTTTACACCGCCGACAACATTCATAAAGATATCATGGCCCATCAGGTGTAGTCCGAGCTTTTTCTCCATCACAGCCACAAGAAGCGCCACCCGATTCTGATCCAGCCCGAGAATGGTTCTTCGCGGTGTACCGAATTTTGTGCTGCTGGCCAGGCCCTGAAGTTCAACAAGGATGGGCCTTGTGCCTTCCATGCTGGCCGTCACAACTGATCCCGGAGCATTTTCAGGACGTTCGGAAAGAAATATGGCAGAAGGATTTTCCACTTCATCCAGCCCCATCTCTTTCATTTCAAATACACCTATTTCATTAGTGGAACCGAACCTGTTTTTTACAGCCCTTAAAATTCTGAACACATGGTTTCTGTCACCTTCAAAATACAACACCGTATCCACCATATGCTCCATCACCCGCGGTCCGGCTATGGCACCGTCCTTTGTCACATGACCCACCAAAAATGTAGGAATTCCGGTTTTCTTGGCCAGGAGCATCAGCCTCATGGTTGATTCCCTTACCTGGCTGACACTTCCCGGGGCTGATGTGAGGTCACCGTTAAACATGGTTTGAATAGAATCGATCACCAGCACGCATGGTTTTATTGATTCAACCATGGACATAATGGCATCCAGGTCAATTTCTGAAACCACCAGCATGTCAGGTGAAAGGGTTGACAACCGCTGACTTCTTATTTTTATCTGTTTAACGGATTCTTCTCCTGAAACATAAAGTACTTTGTTCCCATTGTTTGAAAGGCCATGCAGTACCTGGAGCATCAGAGTGGATTTCCCAATCCCTGGATCGCCTCCGATTAAAACAAGCGTCCCCGGCACAAGGCCACCGCCAAGCACCCGGTCAAACTCCTTGATACCGGTTAGCAGGCGATAATTCTCTTCCAGCACAACGGAATCGATGGAAATCGGCTCCGCACTCGCAGAGATCAGGCTATGCTGAGTCCCCCTGGCAGACCCTGATGCTCTTGTTTCTTCCACTAACGTATCCCACTGCCCGCAATCCGGACATTTACCCATCCATTTGGGTGTCTGATATCCGCATGCCTGACAGCAGAAAACTGTTTTTACGTTCTTTTTCACCATAAAACCTGTATTAACCGGATTATTATCATGTATCTCATATCTTGCAGCAATCACAGATCAATACCATTAAATTGTATGCAAATTCCAGCAAATTCTGAATTTTTTCATAAACAGACTTAACACGGTGGCAACATTATGATAAGTACCAACCATCAACCAACAATGAAATAGATTTTAAATAAAAGGCTTAACGATGAAAGTAGATGGAAAAAATATCCGCCCCATATGGTTGAACCAAAACCGTAAAACCGTAAATATAATTGACCAGAGACGCCTCCCCCATGAATATATTATTGCCGACCTGGAAACAGTGGCTGATGTGATCATGGCTATTAAGGAAATGTATGTCAGGGGCGCCCCTCTTATTGGCGCAACCGGAGCCTTTGGTGTTTTCCTTGCAGCTGTGAATTCAGAGGACAAAACCGTTCCGGATGATTATCTGATAAACGAATGCAACCGGCTGAAAGCGGCAAGACCCACTGCTGTCAATCTGTCATGGGCTGTGGACAGGGTTCTTACTGTGGTATTAAAATCTGAAAATTCGAAACGTGTTAAAGCGGCAAAAAAAGAAGCGGAAATCATTTCAAATGAAGAGGCGGAAAATTGCAGAAAAATCGGTAAATACGGCCTGGCTTTGATTGAAAACATCAGCCGAAAGAAAAACGGAAAAACGGTCAACATCCTTACCCATTGCAATGCCGGTTGGCTTGCATGTGTTGAATACGGTACTGCAACTGCCCCCATGTATGCTGCGTTTGATACCCGCATTGATATTCATGTCTGGGTGGACGAAACGCGGCCGTTAAACCAGGGCGCCCGACTGACGGCATGGGAGCTTGGTAAACACGGCATCAACCATACGGTCATAACAGATAATGCAGGCGGTCACCTGATGCAGCACGGCATGGTTGACATGGTCATTGTGGGAACGGATAGAACCACTTACACAGGAGACGTTGCCAATAAAATTGGAACCTATTTAAAAGCACTGGCTGCAAAGGACAACAACATACCTTTTTATGTTGCTCTTCCGTCCAGCACCTTTGACTGGACGCTTCGGGATGGTGTCAATGAGATACCGATCGAAGAACGCGATCCTGATGAGATACGATATGTACAGGGGCTTGACAGTGGCAGAACATGTAATGTCCTGGTTCCACCGGCAGACAGCCCTGCCGGAAATTACGCATTTGATGTAACCCCGTCACGACTGGTTACAGGATTTATCACTGAACGGGGAATCTGCAACGCTACAGAAAAGGATATCCTGGGCCTTTTCCCGGAAAAAATGTAGAAGGTTGTAAAAGGACTTGACAATTTAATCCGTAGACCTTTATATCGCTCCATGCTGACTGAACTTGAAAAAAAAATCCTTGCTTCAATTCAGGGGGATATCCCTGTAATCAAGTGCCCCTATCTTGGCATCGCTGAAAAAATTGGCATTACTGAAGACGAATTTCTTCAAAAACTCCAGGATCTATGCGACAGTGGCATTGTGCGCAGATTTGGCGCCACATTGAGACATCAGAAAACAGGGTTTTCTGCAAACGCCATGGTTGCCTGGCAGGTTGACGAAAACCGTATTGACGGAGTTGGAGAAACAATGGCCTCCTTTAAAGAGGTTTCCCACTGTTACAGACGAAATCCAACAGAACAATGGCCATACAACCTTTATACCATGGTTCATGCCACAGATGAAGATTCCTGCAGAAAAACAGCGGAAAAAATGGCTGAACAAGCATCAATCACAAAATACTCACTCCTTTTCAGTGTCAGGGAACTGAAAAAAACCTCGATGACATACTTTCCGGAAGAGGCCGAAACTGAACCAGACGAAGTTAAAACTAAACCAGGCGAAGTTAAAACTAAAATAGATAGTTGACGTTTTTGATCCGGTGACAAAAAAAACACCCCATATTCTTCTGGTAAACCCATGGATACATGATTTTGCTGCGTATGATTTCTGGGCCAAGCCCCTTGGCCTCCTGACCCTTGCATCCATACTCCGTCTGCACGGATTTTCTGTTTCATATATTGACTGCCTTGACCGGTTTCACCCCAAATCCCTGGAAGAAGCTTCAGTTAAAAGACAGGGACGCGGCCCCTACCTGAAAACACAAATCCCCAGGCCCAAGGGCCTTGAAGATATCCCCCGGACCTTTTCCAGATACGGAATCCTACCCGAATGGTTTATAAATGATCTTTTATCCATCCCTGCGCCCGAACTTGTTTTTGTTACGTCTTTGATGACTTACTGGTACCCGGGAGTTAAGGAAACCATCGTGAGGATTAAAGAGGTTTTTCAAGATATTCCGGTTGTTCTTGGCGGCATATATGCAACCCTGTGCCATGATCATGCGGTTAGCCAGTCCGGAGCGGATAAAATCGTAATTGGAGCCGGAGAAAAAAAAATCTTAACCATTGCAGAAGAAATAACCGGATTTTCGTCAGCCCTTTTATTTAAGCCGGAGGATCTTGATACCTACCCATATCCTGCGTTTGATTTACAGAGAAAAATCAGCTATATCCCCCTCCTCACGACTAAGGGATGCCCTTTTTCATGCGCATACTGTGCCTCTCATTTTTTAAATCCAGAAATAAGCCGTCGAAGTCCGGATTCGATTGTCAACGAGATATGCTACTGGCATGAGACATTCGGTATTATGGATTTTGCTTTCTACGACGATGCTCTCCTGATAGACCCCGGGAACCATGCTGTCCCCCTTTTGGAAGGAATTATTAATAAAAGCGTAAATGTTCGTTTTCACACGCCAAATGCACTTCATATCCGTGAAATTTCAAAAAAAACAGCAAGCCTTATGTTCAACGCCGGTTTCAAAACATTACGTCTGGGACTTGAAACTGTCTCATTTGATAAAAGATCTGATCTGGATAAAAAAGTAAAGGCAGAAGAATTCCAGCAAGCGGTTTCCTATCTCAAAGAAGCAGGTTTCAACAAAAACCAGGTGGGCGCGTATCTGCTTGTGGGATTGCCGGGACAGTCCATTACAGATATTGAGCTTGCCGTGAAAACCGTACAAAAAAGCGGGATAACACCTGTCCCCGCATATTACACGCCAATACCCCATACCGCGTTATGGAACAGGGCGGTAAAATCATCCCGCTATGACCTTGAATCGGATCCGGTTTTTACCAACAATGCGATCCTTCCCTGCTGGAGAGAAGCCTTTTCATGGAAAGATATTTCTTACATTAAAAAAATAGTCCGGGGAGAATGATGGCATTTAAAAATTCATCTATTTTACAAAATTTGATCAAATATCATAAACATCAGGTGCTCTTTCCTTCAAGCAGGGGATTTTGTTTCTAAATTCAACATCCCCTTTCAGGGTAAACCAAATACGAACCCGGATTTTTACTATTTTTAAGTTGTTCTTGATTTTTTGCAAAATTTTGAATAATTACAATATTCGATTAGAATCAATGTACTTAAACTCAAAATTACTGCTGATAAATCAGAGTTTTATGTATCAGTAATAACAACTATCTTAACACATCAGCTATCCCATTGAATACATTCAAACACCTGATATTATGCATACTCCTGTCCATACTATTAGTTATTCTCGGCACAATCGGATACATGATAATTGAAGGCTGGGACATAATTGATTCCTTATATATGACAATAATTACGCTTACTACCGTAGGTTTTGAAGAGGTTCATCAGGTAAGCAGACCGGGTCAGATTTATACAATTCTGCTGATTTTGATAGGCGTTGGTTTCTTCCTGTATGTGGCCGGCGCCCTGGTTCAATTCATGGTTGAAGGAAGAATACGAGCCATTTTGGGGAGGAGAAGATTGGACAATAAAATTAATGAATTAAAAAACCATTATATTCTTTGTGGATACGGACGCATTGGGCGTGTTCTCTGTAAAAGTCTTAAAGGGAAAATTAAAAAAATTGTCATTATTGAAAACAACCCGGAAATGATACCGGTTATGGATGAAGACAGCATTCTCTACATATCCGGAGATGCATCTGATGAAGCGGTATTACATATGGCAGGAATTAAACGTGCAAAATTGCTGATTGCAGCTCTGGCCACAGACACAGACAATGTTTTTCTCGTCTTAACAGCCAGACAGCTTAACCCCGATATATTTATCATGGCAAGAGCGAGCCGGGAAGAATCCAAATCAAAACTGCGGGCAGCCGGTGCGGATAAAGTTGAATCGCCTTATGATATAGGTGCAGTAAATATGGCGCAAAGGATTTTAAGACCAACCGTGACCAATTTTCTTGATCTTGCTTTTGAGTATAAACGCAAGGATATTCAGATGGAAGAGATCTCTGTTTCTCCATCATCAGAACTGACGAATGTCATGCTCAAGGATTCAGGCATCAGACAGAAATACAATCTGATAATAATTGCTATAAAAAAACCCGATGGCGATATGCTGTTCAATCCATCCCATGAAACAATTATACAGCCTGACGATACGGTAATTGCAGTGGGTGAAGTTCTCAACCTGCAGAAACTGGAAAAAATCCTAAATCCACAATAAAAGAATAATCGTTGGCCAAGTAAAAATCTTCATATACAGGGCATACAGGCAGTATGTAGAGAATCTGGCCAAACGCTGATAACGCAGTCGCCATCAAATTTTGTAAATAATCCGTTTGTCCGTGATGATAATATCCACATGTTTGTCATGGGACTCCATGGGAATCTGTGGAACAATCTGGCAATCAAAAGCAAAAGCAACTTTTCTTGTCGTAACGGGAAGGTTTGGTATAAACCGGTCATAATACCCCTCCCCGGAACCAATTCTTCCACCTTTCTCATCAAATGCAATACCTGGAATAAATGCGATATCAATAGAATCAATCGGCACACTCTTGCAGCGGGCCGGGTCCGGCTCCGAAATTTCTCTCTGCCCGATTTTCAGATCAGTATTAACATTATCAATTTTCATTAATTCCATTTCATGTTTTTCAACATCAAATGAAGGCAATACAATGATACTGTTTTGGGCAAGACATTTTTTTATTAATTCACGGATGTTAAACCCACCATAACTGTTCATGTAAAACAGTGAAATATTGGATTCCAAAAAATTGGCAAAATCAAACAGCTTTTCTTCAATACTCAGATTTTTCACTGAAATTTCATTTTCAGAAAGTAAATCCAGTTTGGCAGTTATGTCATCCCGAATTTCACCTTTTTTCTCTTTACTGTCCTCCATTGGCTCTCTCCAGTTCTAGAATTTTTTTTGTCCTGTATTCATTTTTCAAATAATTATAAAATGTTAACCAAATTCTACCGACTGAATGAATAACAGAATTATCTTATGTAACAAATTTGTTAATTAAAGTCAACTTACAATAATCATTGACTAAATGAACTCCACCTGCTATTTACCCTTTTATTTCATATTTCGGTTCACCCTTTTAAAAAATAAGGTTTCCTTGTTTCATTTAATCAAAAAATTCTCGCCGCTTAAGGCTGGTTGAGTAAATATATGAAATGTTTTAAATATAGGTACTGATATGCTTGAAATCAAGTATGTTCGGCAACATTTACCAGAAGTTAAAAAAGCACTTGAAAACCGCGGAGCAGAAACTGACCTGGATGCTTTCATTGATTGTGATTCCGCCCGAAGATCTGTTCTTCTTGAAATTGAAGAGTTAAGACACCGCAGGAATGTTGTTTCCGATGATATTGCAAAAATAAAAAAAGAGGGGGAAAATGCAGGCTACCTGATTTCTGAAATGCGTGAGGTTTCAACTAAAATTAAGGAACTTGACAAGTCTTTGACTGAAAATGAAGAAAAAATAAGTTCGATCCTTATGGGACTGCCCAATATTCCTGATGCTTCTGTTCCTGTTGGAAAAGATGAGTCTGACAACCTCTTTGTTAGAAAATTCGGCAAGCCGCCTGAATTTGACTTTTCACCCCAACCGCACTGGACGCTGGGAAAGAATCTGGAGATACTGGATTTTGAAACAGCAGCAAAAATTACCGGCGCCAGATTCCCCCTTTATCTGGGAGCCGGCGCAAGGCTCGAAAGAGCATTAATTAATTTCATGCTTGATATACATACATCTGAGCACGGTTACAGGGAAGTCCTGCCCCCTTTTATTGTAAACCGCAATTCCATGACCGGCACAGGTCAGCTTCCAAAATTTGAAGAGGACCTGTTTAAACTGGAAAAATGGGATTATTACCTGATACCTACCGCCGAGGTGCCTGTAACCAATATTCACCGGGACGAAACACTGGATGAAGATGTGCTCCCGATAAAATATACTGCATTTACTCCCTGCTTTCGATCAGAAGCCGGCTCATATGGAAAGGATACACGGGGACTCATCAGACAGCACCAGTTTAACAAGGTAGAACTGGTTAAATTCGCTGCTCCTGAAACATCGTATGATGAGCTTGAATCCCTGTTAAATAACGCTGAAACAATTCTAAAGCGCCTGGAACTGCCATACCAGGTAATTACGCTCTGTACCGGGGATCTGGGCTTTTCAGCTGCCAAAACGTATGATATTGAAGTATGGATGCCGGCCCAGAATATTTACAGGGAAATATCTTCCTGCAGCAATTTTGAAAACTTCCAGGCCAGACGGGCAAATATCCGGTTTAAACGAAAAGGGAAAAAAGGCACGGAACTTGTCCATACATTAAATGGTTCAGGCCTGGCAGTGGGGCGTACTGTTGCCGCCATTCTTGAAAACTATCAGCAGGCTGACGGGACGGTGGTTCTCCCCGATGCTTTGCGCCAGTATATGGGAAATATGGAAAAAATAGCACCATGAAAATAGAACATTTTCCAAAAGAAATTCAGCCGTATATCATTCCGAAGTGCAACGGCAGTCTTATTTATCGCTGCCTTGGTTGCGGGGCGGAAAATGGCATAGAGAAACTTCTCTATACCTGCCCTGACTGCGGCGAGGTACTTCTCATTTATGATCAAAATTTTTCCAGATTAAAAGAAGTCCCGGGGAATATATGGCGCCGGATTTTCGACTACCGTAAAATGGTGACAATCCCTTCGCTTAAGGGAATTTACTTATACCATGAATTTATCGGTCCGGTTCTACCCCTTGATTCAATCATCTACCTTGGCGAAGGGCACACCCCTATTGTTGAAGCCAATTCATATATGCAGGAAAAGGCCGGTGTCCGGTTCTTTTTTAAAAATGACGGACAGAATCCAAGTGCTTCCTTTAAAGATCGCGGTATGGCCAGTGCTTTGAGTTATATCAACTTTCTTATTCAAAAAGGGCATCTTACCGATGTCTTATCCATCTGTGCGTCAACCGGTGATACATCTGCTGCTGCCGCGCTTTATGCATCTTATATGAACCCCCATGTAAAATCGGCTGTTCTTCTGCCCCATAAAAAAGTTACGCCCCAGCAGCTCTCCCAGCCATTGGGAAGCGGGGCATCCGTATTTGAAATCCCGGGGGTGTTTGATGACTGCATGAAGGTTGTAGAGGCCCTTTCTGAAAAATACAATGTGGCATTACTAAACTCCAAAAATGCCTGGCGCATACTGGGACAGGAGTCATATTCATTTGAAATCGCGCAGGATCTGGAATATGACATGAAAAATACCGTTGTGATTGTCCCCATAGGAAATGCGGGAAATATCACGGCAGTTATCAACGGATTTATAAAATTTTATGAAACCGGCATTATTGATTCGCTGCCTAAAATCATCGGGGTCCAGTCCGAGCATGCCAATCCGGTTTACCGATATTATCTTGAGCCCGACCCGAAAAAAAGAAAATTTATTCCGGTCACTGTAAAACCCAGCGTGGCCCAGGCTGCCATGATAGGCAACCCTGTTTCCATGCCCAGGGTAATCCATCTGGTTGATCGGTATAATAAGCTGGCTGATAAAAAGAAGGTCTTTTTTATTGAAGTTACCGAGCAAAGCATTATGGAGTGGGAGCTCATTGCAAACCGGAACGGTCATATTGCCTGTACCCACGGCGGTGAAACACTGGCCGGCCTGGTTGCAGCCAGAGAGAAGGGAATTGTTGATAAAAATGATGTGGCTGTTATTAATTCAACTGCACATGCATTGAAATTTTCCGGTTTTCAGGAAATGTATTTTGAAAACAGATTCCCGGCTGAATTTCACATTTCTCCTAAAAAGGATTTGATGAATTCACCGGTACTGATTCATCCCAAAGACCTTAAAAAGGTGCCTGCTCCGGGAAAACCGCTGAATAAAAATGACTTTCATCATTTTGTAGAACGAGTGTCTGAAGAAATTGCGAAGATTCTTGAACTTGTATAACTTTTATAACTTTGTGAGTTTAAATTTGATATTAAGTGAGGTTTTTGACTATGGTAAGAAATAAAAAATTTTGGGTGGTAAGTCTTCTTCTTTTATTTTCGATCGTTTCATGCTCGTCAAAAAAGGAAATGCGTAGAAACCAGGCAGATGCCATCAGGAAACTTGGTGTCGCCCATATGGAAGAGGAAAATTATGCGACTGCATTCCAGCAGTTTCAGAAGGCCAAAGAGCTAAACCCCGATTCCCCGCGTCTTTACTTTGATCTGGGGAATTTTTATTACGAAAAAGAGAAATTTGACAAGGCAATTGAGGAATATAAAACAGCCCTGAAACTCAAGCCGGATTTTGCCAGTGCCAAAAACAACCTCGGCAAAGCCTATCTTGCCAAAAAAGAGTATGATACCGCCATTGCCTGTTTTAAAGAACTGATCGACAACTATATATATGCCACACCGCACTATCCGTTATTCAGCATAGGGCAGGCTTATTTCTTTAAACATGATTTAAAATCAGCGGAAATATATTTTAAAAAATCATTGGCGATGAACCCGGATTTCACTTTTGCCACGTACTGGCTGGGGCGTACCTATGTGGAAATGGGCAAAGGTGCGGAGGCTGTTGAAATACTTGAAAAAACAGTTGATCAATCTCCCCAGAATGCAAGCGGGTATTTTGAACTGGGGAAAGCTTACATTCTGGCGAAGGAGTTGAAAAAAGCGCAGTATGCTTTTGAAAAGGTGGTGGCACTTGATCCGGACAGTTCAATTGCTGGTGAAGCAAATATGGCGATTAATAGAATAAAGTCGAAGTATTAATATATCAATTATAAATAACATTTTATGGTTATTGGCATGCATCTACTTCATTGGCATAGTTCAGGTATAATTGGGTTGTAACTTCATTATCTATCCCCGTTAACTGTTCAGTACCTATCAATGTAATTTGGACTGTGTATTTAAATGCCGTGCCTGAAGCAATAACGTCGCCATAATACAATGGGCTTGATGGATTATATTTAGCATCAGCTTCAACGATTCGAACCGGAACAAGGGCGCTGCTTCCTGCCGGTATTTCAATCCCAATATTCATTGTTCTCTCTGGGACTGCAGGTGAAACAGCATCAGGTGTATATGTAATTACTGCCTGTTCAATCATAACCGGGGATACTGTAACACTTTCAGCCAAATCCGGGTAAGCTATTGAAGTAACCAGTATGGTAATATCATCTTCTTCAAATGTTGGGGAATCACAAAGCCCATCGTCATCAGTGTCAATAAATGTAGCACAGTCAGAATCAAAAATCGCTTCTGAATAATCCGCTGACAAATAAACAGTACTATAACCAGAAATATCATCAACATCAGGCGAATCATCACAGGCCGCAATGAACACCAGAAATCCAACAATCAAAACATATATCATATTCTTTTTCATAATTAATACCCTTAGTCTTATATGAGTGCTTAAATTATATCTATATTTTTCTTTTAATTATTGCTAAATATTTTCAAGATGAACAATCTTTGGTGTTATAAAGATCAGCAGTTCATTCTTCTGTTTGGACGTTGTTTGTGATTTAAACAACCACCCGAGAAGTGGTATCTTTGACAATACCGGGAAGCGGTTCTCTGAGACCGATTCATTCGACTTGATAATACCGCCGATAACAATGGTATCCCCATCATTGACCAGCAGTTCGGTTGAAGCCGCGTTTGTTGCCAGGGCCGGCACACCACCTGTGATGGTGGCGATATCATTTTTTATAAGATCAATCACCATTGAAATACGGTTATCCGGCGTAACATGGGGTGTTACATCTAACTTCAGATCAATTTCTTTGAACTTGACGGAGGATCCCCCTGTATCGTCTCTTTCCAGATAGGGGTACTCAATACCCTGGGATATAGTCGCCTGTTTGTTGTCCAGTGTAACTATTTTCGGGGCTGAAATAATTTTCGTTTCACCCTCGGCTTCAGCAGCCATCAGTGTGGCATCCAGGAGCACCGGCGAGCCGACCAGCTTTGCAAAACTATACCCGATGGTACCGGAAGATGCAGTCGAATGATCCATTGCCATGCTCCAGGTATTTGCATAATCCCCTAAAAAAAGCGGCGCAGCATCAGCGTTCCACTGGGTTCCGATGTTCAGTGAAAAATCTTCGCTAACTTCAACGATCCGAGCCTCAATAATCACCTGAGGCGTTACCTTGTCAATGATTCGAACAAGTTCCTTGGCCTGTTCTATCTTGTCTGCCGTATCGGTCATGATAATCTGATTGTTTCGCGTATCAATACCGATCTTGCCCCTTTTGGACTTGATCTCATCAAGACGGGGCTTTATGTCTGATGACGGGTTCGCGTAACTGATGGGGATATATTCTGTTACCAGGGGCTCCATCTCTTTTTCCTGGATTTTTATGGACTGCGCTGCCGCCAGCTTTTCCCGTCTTAACGTCTGTTCTTTTTTAATGGTTTTCAGGGTTGTAATCCTGACAATATCCCCTTCCATGATATACCCGAGGTCATTCATCCGCAGGATAAGATCAAGTACCTGATCCCATGGAACCGGTTTAACCAGTGTCAGGGTAACCCGGCCGGAGACACCTTTGTCAATCGCAAAATTTTTGCCGCTGACATCTCTTAATATCCGAAGTACATTTTTAATATCAGTCTTGTAAAAATCAAGTGCGATTTTTTCACCTGCCCATTTTTCATCAACAGCCAGCGCTTCTTCTTCAAACTCTTCAAATTCTTCCAATTCACCTTCTGCTTCAACCGTTAATTCTTCGATTTCAGCTTCAGCCGCATCCGATTCTTCAACTATTTCAAGCGC
>JAUXDD010000016.1 GCA_030618465.1 Desulfobacteraceae bacterium | reverse complement strand
AACCTCTTATTATCAGGTAAATGCCACCGAGAATAAGGAGGATGCCGCATGTTGAGCCAATACCGCCAACCTGCTTTCCCATCAAAAGATCACATGCTGAAAACTGTTCTACAGCAGATACCCCAAAATGCTTAAGGGCGCCCATGGGATACAGCATGACAAAATCAAACTGGTAGTTAACCAGTTGTTCATCAAAATCAAAATAATTCTTCCATGACACCATTAATATAACGTAACCGATCAGGACCGGATTAAACGGATTCGCCCCCAGTCCCCCGAAAATGCTTTTCCCAATGATTACGGCTACAAATGTGCCGGTAATCACAAGCCACCATGGAGCCGTTGCCGGTAAAAGCATGCCAAATAAAAGCCCGATAAGTGCAGCGTTACCGTCACCCACAGTGTATGGTTCTTTTTTTACCTTGTTTAAAAGCAATTCCCAGATGATGGCGGATGAAACAGATGCGGCAACAACGCCAACAGCTTTCATCCCGTACTGAAATAACCCGGGAATTGTCGCTATAAGAGCGACAATCATAATATTATAGCTTTTTTCTGTTATTGAGCTCCCATTGTGTAAAAAAGGAGCATGCGAAACAATCAGTTGTTTCCGATCAAGCATTTTCTGCCTCCCCTGCCTCAGCCTGGACCTGAGCTTCCGCTTCAGCCTCAGCCTGCGCTGCTTCTGCCTGTATTCGGGCATATTCAAATTTTGCTAACCTGATATATTGAAACACCGGCATTTTTGCCGTGCACACATAACTGCAAAGACCGCAGTCAATACAGGAAAACAGGTCGTAATTATTGGCGGCTTCTTCATACTGGCCCGCTTCAAGGAAACGAACCAGAAGATTCACCTGAATTTTTGCCGGACAGATCCGGATACATTCACCACAGTTTATACAGGCATTGTCTGAAACAGGTGCAACATCTACACTATCCTGTACAATGATGGCATCCATATCAGGCAGTACCGGCTGATCTGTTGAATAAATCGCAGCACCGGTCATTAATCCGCCGTTGATAATTCTGTCTTCTGCATTCAATGTAATCCCGGCAGCACTTAAAATATCACCAATGGGTGTACCGATCACGGCAGATGCCATTTTTTTGGTGCCGTCTTTTTTTATTACGGTGAGTGTTTTGCGGACAGGTAATTTTTTTTCTGCAAATGCATTGCCGATGGAAGCGGCGGTCTCCGCATTCACAAAATATATACCCATATCTTCACAGGTTTTGCCTGCCGGAATTTCCACATTGAGAACATTTTTTGCAATCAGCCTGGGATTTGCCGAAGGATATGCCGCATCAACGGTTTTGACCTCTATTTTTGTAAGAGAGGCGTCCTGCATAAGGCTGGGCGGTACGACCATGACAACATTATCAATGCCGGTCACCTTTTTTAAAATATCAACACCTTTTTTAACTGCAGTGATGTTGTATCGGATGATATACTGCCATGAAGATACACTCATGTCAGGATCCATGCCGGTCACGGCGATGATCTTGATTGATTGGCCTGAATCGGAAAAAAGATTTTTCGGAAGTGTACCCGGAATACAGGCCAGATATTCGCTGATACTTGCTGTTGAGGGAGTGCCGGTAAATTCATCATCAATTTCTTCATCCCCTTCAGCCTGAATGGTAACGGCACTATACTGTTTGCCCATATCACCGCTATAAGGTAATATAGAGGCAATTTTACCGGTCACGGTTGCAATGATATATTCATTATTATCACTATAAACAGTAAGTTTTTGACCGGTTTTGACTTTGTCACCGACTGTAAGCAAAATTGAATTGTTACCCTCCGGCTGTTTTTTGGCAAGAAGCGTCACTTTTTTCGGGATCGGGACAACAATGGGATCAGAAACCCGCCCAATATCATCATATTCAATTCTGGGCTTTGCCAAACCAAAAAATGATTTTTTTATCATAATTTACCCTTTTATTACTCTATTTAACTCTGTCGGTTTATTGCTCTGTCGGAAAATTTTATGAAATAAAACAACCGGCCAACAAAATATTATTAAGTTACAGCCTTACATGACATGACATTCTGAACATTCCACCGGTCCGGCATCATACTCTTTATGACAGTCGATACACTGATTATGGAAAGCATCCATTCGTTTCTGCATATCCATAGATTTTTCCTGCCCTTCAATTTCATCCGGTTCATGGCAGTCGGTACAGGCCTGCGGTAATGATTCATCATCAGTCACTTTGTGGCAGTCATTACAGGTCAGTTCAGCAACGTCCTCATTTCCATGGTGATCTTCTCCAGGTTCATGACAACTGAGGCATAATTCAGGTACTTGCTTTACATCTTCCCTAAAATGACAGTCTCCACAGGCACGGAATTCCGCCTCATCTTTTTCATTGTGATGATGACAGTCCTTACAGGAAACCCCATAACCGGATTGAGCCGTGTGCATCTCATGCGTAAACAATACTTTGCCCGCAATACACGTAAACATTTTTCTTACTGGTGGTTTTTCTGTTTTCACAGGAATGGCGGCATAACATAAAAATCCAATTATTCCCAGGATGAGAGCCATCCTGAAAGCCAGTTGCAATTCTTTTTCTGGAGTCATTTTATATCCATTTCCTTTTAAATATGTCTATATTTTGAAAAAGTAACCGAAACAGTTTGTAAATTGTGCAAAATGAACTTGCTACCATAATATTTTTTTTGGTTCAAGTCTTTTTTTATGGTTAGCGCAATATAAAAATAACACTTGAATTTTTTTATAGTCAGGCTATATATAAAAATTATGACGCTAAAAAAGAATTTTCGTCTGATCTGTATTACAATCCTGCTGTTTTTTGTTTCCGTAACGGTTTTTGCTGAAAATCCAAAAGGAAATCATCGGCTCAGCGCTGGAGCCCGATGGCATAAGAACCACTCGGTGTTTGATGAGCTTCCGTTTGATGACGGGGATATCAGCTATCTTATGGCTTACGAGTACCATGAAGGTGTCGCGTTATGGCAGGTGGGTGTTGACTATGCAAAAAATCCTGACGGTGATAAAGATGTTAAACGGATTTATACCCCCCAGTTGAACCTTATTTTCAAGGACAGGATTTTCCGTGCCGGTACCGGCATTTTAAAGAGTTTTATGACGTGTGATCAGGAAAGTGACCGGGATACAAGCATATACTACCAGTTTATCCTCGGCCTGGATATGGATATCCCGTTTTTAAATAATTTCACCATTGGCCTGAATGGTCACTATGCTTTTCAAAGATGGAAATGGGATAAGCTTAAGGAATTTTCCGGCAAGGATATTGAATACAGTGTTTTGTTGGGCTTCCAGTTTTGATGGCGTCGTTGCAAATCTCCATATACTTTTTACGATTCCTTCAATTCTGATAAGCGAAATTATTCCTTATCAATTAGTGTCCATCCAGAAATGAAATAGTTTGTTCAATTTCAAGGAAGGCGAAAATTTTAACCGGAGTAATATATTTAATATTTCGAGGATTAAAATTTGAGCCTGACGCAGAAATTGGACAAAATGGCCATTTCTGGATAGACACTAATTAAACCCCCCGCCCTCTCCCACAGGGGAGAGGGAGATAAATTAAATACCCCTGAGGGTGAGAGGGTAGGGGGTCAGGAGAGAACCTAGTCAGCCTTTCTTCTTAAGAATGTGGGGACGTCAAGGTCGTCGTTGTCAAGAACGATTCCCTGGTAACCCCGACACGTTGCTTCGGATGTTTCTTCCACAGCTTTATTTTTTCGTATAAACGTTGGCTCTTCAAAACTTGACGCATTTTGCAGATCGTCAGGCGTAATATCCCTTACAACGCCCCTGAGTTTCAGTTTTTCCTGTTTTGAGCCTGATTCACCGATGCCGGTGGCAATAACGGTGACCCGCATTTCATCACCCAGGGTTTCATCAATGGCCTGGCCCCAGATGATTTCTGCTTCATCTCCAACCTCGTCGTATATTCGATCAGACGCCTCGGTCATTTCGTCCAGTGTCATATCGCTGGTGCATGTGATGTTCATTAATACACCTCTTGCCCCTTTAATTGAAATGTCTTCAAGAAGGGGATGGGATATGGCTCTTTCAGCCGCTTCTCTGGCCCTGTTTTCTCCACTGGCAATCCCTATGCCCATTAATGCCATGCCGGCCTTTGACATGGTTGTTTTAACGTCTGCAAAGTCAAGGTTGACCAGGCCGGGCACCATAATCAAATCGGTGATTCCCTTCACGGAATGATGAAGGATTTCATCAGCCCTGATAAACATGTCAATCATTTTTGCATTTTTTGATGCAATACCGCGGAGCCTGTCATTGGGGATGGTAATAACCGTATCTGTTACTTCTTTTAATTTTGAAATTCCATTATCCGCCTGTTTGTCCCGTTTTCTTCCTTCAAAGGAAAAAGGCTTGGACACCACCGCCACAGTGAGTATCCCGAGTTCCTTGCATATTTCAGCGACAACCGGCGCCGCCCCTGTACCTGTTCCGCCGCCAAAACCGGCTGTAATAAAAACCATATGGCTGCCGTCAAGGGCTTCCCTGAGCGCCTCTGTATTTTCCAGGGCGGCATCCCGGCCAATCTGGGGATTGGATCCGGCACCAAGGCCTTCTGTCAGTTTTTCGCCAATCTGGATTTTTATATCGGCCATGGAGACATCAAGTGCCTGTGCATCCGTATTGGCTACAATAAATTTTACACCCTGAAGATTGGCGTCAATCATATTGTTGATGGCGTTACCACCGGCTCCACCAACACCAATAACCCTGATTTTTGCCGATTTGTCGTTTTCCACATAAGAAAAAGTCATGGTCTCCCTCCCTCCTTTTTGTTGGTAATTAATATATCGTGTTTTTTTATGTTCTTTAATTCAAAAAATTCTATATAACCTCTTTAAACCATCGCTTCATTCGGCCAATAATTTTATTAAAAATATTTGAGTCCCTGATTCTGAATTTTTTTTCAGACCGATTCCTGGCCCCGAATAAAACAAGCCCGACGCCTGTTGCATACATGGGATTGTTCACAACATCTACAAGCCCCTTTATTCCATGGGGTTTGCCGAGACGGGTCGGGAGATTAAAAACAGTTTCAGCAATTTCCGTGACGCCGTCAAGAAGGGCGGTGCCCCCGGTAACTACGATTCCGGATATAATGGAATTCTCCATTCCAGATCGGATCAGTTCTCTTTTTATTAACGAAAAAATTTCTTCTACACGGGGCTCTAAAATTTCTCCAAGAATTTGCTTGGGCAGTTTTCTGGGTTTGCGGCCGCCCATACCCGGAACCTCAATTGAGTCCTGGTCGCTGATATTGTCGGGAATGCATGTGCCGTATTTGGTCTTTATTTTTTCCGCTTCACCGATCGGTGCCCTCAGTCCTATGGAAATGTCATTGGTAAGGTTGTTCCCGCCCAGGGCAAGAACAAATGTATGCTTAATATTTTTTTTGTTAAATACAGCCAGATCGGTTGTCCCGCCGCCCAGATCAAGCAGGGCAACCCCCAGTTCTTTTTCTTCATCTGTTAATACGGATTCTCCTGATGCAAGAGATTCAAGCACGATGTCACACACATCAAGTCCGGCTCTGTTTGCGCATTTAACAATGTTATGGGCAGATGTCACCGCTCCTGTGACAATATGAATTCTGGTCTCAAGCCTGACGCCAGCCATACCTACCGGATTCTGGATGCCGGTCTCATCATCAACAATGTATTCCATTGGAAGCACATGAATGACTTCACGGTCCATGGGGATTGCCACGGCTCGTGCCGCATCAATAACCCGGTCAACATCATTCTGGGTTATTTCAGGTCCCTTGACGGCAATAATACCGTGACTGTTGAAACCTGTAATATGTCCGCCGGCAATTCCGGCATATACAGATGAAATTTCACAACCGGCCATAAGCTCTGCTTCTTCAACTGCCTTTTTTATGGATTCAACAGTTGCCTGGATATCCACCACAACGCCTTTTCGAAGCCCGATTGACGGGTGCGTACCGATACCGATAATATTAATTCCATCTCCTGAAACTTCTCCGACAACGGCACAGATTTTCGTCGTACCAATATCAAGGCCAACAATTATTTCAGGTCCCTGCACGTTAAACCTCCTTCTGATTCGCGGTATATACCGGCCGCATGACAATTCGGTTTAAATCCTTGAGATCAATTGTCTCTAAATACGGAAAATTACCATCATGTTTTAAATGTTTCAGGATCATTTTCAGCCTGTCGTACTTCACCGGGTAATTACCATACCCGAGCTTTATTGTTTTAACCCTGTCAAAGGCAAACACTGTCAAGCCGACCTCCCTGTCTACACTGATACGCCTGATCATCATTTCGGGAATATTTGCTGCCGTTTTATTTCCAAGCGCCAGCGCGTTCATCACCGCTTTAAACGGGATGCTTTGCTGTTTTCCAGGTTCATTCAGGTCGGAATAGGTGAGTCCACTTACCACCGGCAGATGCTCGGGCACCAGTATTGAATCAGATCCCGCCCATTCCTTGAAAATATTGCCGTCTGTATCTATGATAAAACTGCGGCCCATTTCCAGTACAGCCAGTGGCGTATGTTCCCTGATCTTAATGCCGATTTTTGAAGGAAATTCTCTAAACACTTCTGCTTCGGCTATCCAGGGTTGTGCAAGCAGTTGTAATCGCGTATGAGCAAGGTTAACAGACAGAATGTTTTTACCTGTTTTAATTCCTGCCTGATCAATAATATGCTGCGGCGATAGTCTGTATGCGCCGCTGACCTCTATGGCAGTTGCATTTAAATAATCACACTGGGTAAGGATATCGTGACAGAAGATAAAGCATACACTCATTATGCTCAAAACAGATATCCCTGAAAAACATTTTATTCCCAGTAAAATACGTTCTTTTTTCCGGGCACGCCTTCCGGCCGGGCTGTTTTTATAATAATTTTTCCGGATGCGTTTTTTATCCGACAATTTTTACCTCCGGTTCCAGGGTAATGTTGAATATTTCCAGGACTTTTCTCTGGACCAGCGTCATTAGATCGATAATCTCATTTGCTGTGGCACTGCCTGTGTTAATAATAAAGTTGGCATGTTTTTCGGAAACCCTGGCATCGCCTATTTTTTCCCCTTTAAGCCCAGCCAGATCAATGAGTTCCCCCGCTGTTTTCCCGGACCCGGGATTTTTAAAAAAACAGCCCGCGCTGTGAGACGATGGTTGACTTTTATTTCGCTTTTTCAGTATCTCATCGGCTTCATTTTTCAGCCTGTCCGGGTCTGAGCGGCGAAGGTGAAAATTTCCTTCAAGTACCAGGGGATCTCCCTGACAGGTAGATACCGTTTCACCGTTCATCACAAGATTCCTGTACGAGTAATCCAGATTTTTCCGTAGTATTGTTTCCGTTTTTCCATTGGGCAGAAGAACCACTATGGAGTCAAGGATATCCGCAATAGAACCATGGGACGTGCCGGCATTCACCATTATTCCTCCGCCGACGGTTCCCGGAATGCCAAGCGCAAAATTCATACCGGAAAAGCCGTTTTCTATGGCATACCTGCACAGAGCATTCATCCTGGCGCCTGCCATAGCCGTAACTATTGCATGGCCTGACTCCATACCTGCGTGTGATATTTTTTTCAGTCCCCTTGTCATCACTGCCACAACTCCGCGTATCCCCTTGTCTTTAACCAGTATGTTGGTTCCGTCGCCAATTATCCTGCACGGCATCTTTCTGTTTTGGGTGTAATCAATCAGCATGATCAGTTCTTCAACAGTTCGGGGCAGAATAAATACATCTGCCGGGCCGCCCACACGAAACGATGTATGCCGCGACATGGGCTCGTCAAATTTGACGTTACCTTCAAAATGGCGTTCAAACCATTTCCTGGTTTCTGAATCAATGGCCATTAATTAATAATCAAGTTATCCAATATTATAATTCCGCCAACACATCCTCGCCAACTTTCCAGACATCACCGGCGCCAAGCGTTAACAGGATATCCCCTTTTTCTAAAAGATTTTTTAAATAAGAAATCGTCTCTTTTTTATCTTCAAAAAAAGCAATATTTTTGTGGCCGCGTGCCCGGATACTTTCAAACAGCAGACCACTGTCCACACCTTCTATTGCATCTTCGCCCGCCGCATAAATGGGAAGCACCACAAGGGCATCCGAATGATAGAACGATCGTGTGAAATCATCAAATAGTGCTTTGGTTCGTGTGTAGCGGTGGGGTTGAAAAACAGCGACAATTCGTCTGCCCGGCCAGCTTTCTTTTACAGCAGAAAGCGTGGTCTTGATTTCTGTTGGATGATGACCATAGTCATCCATCACCGTAATGCCATTTACTTCACCCTTGATTTCCAGCCGGCGTTGTACCCCATCAAGGGTTTCAAGGGCCTTTTTTATAATATGAAAAGGGATATTCAGTTCAAGCCCGACGGCAATGCCTGCCAGTGAGTTATTTACATTATGAATGCCGGGAAGATTTAATGTGATTTTACCCAGTTTTTTCCTGTGATGATAAACAGTGAAGGTACACCTGGGCCCGTTAAACACAACGTTTCTGGCCTGAAAGTCAGCCTGGGTGTTCATGCCGTATGTGGTGTATCGTTTTTTGATTTTCGGAATCAGATCCTGAATAGCCTCATTATCCAGGCAGAGAACCGCCTGGCCATAAAATGGAATTCGATCTATAAAATGTAAAAAGGTATTTTTGATATCATCCAGGTCTTTATAAAAATCCAGATGTTCCCTGTCTATATTGGTGACAACCGCAATTGTGGGTGCAAATTTAAGAAATGATCCGTCACTTTCGTCAGCTTCCGCCACAATATAATCGCCTTTCCCCAGCAGGGTATTGGTGCCCGTGCTGATCAATTTGCCTCCAATAACTACTGTGGGGTCAAGGCCTCCTTTTTCAAGTACGGCGGAGATGATGGATGTGGTTGAGGTCTTGCCATGGGCTCCGGCAACCGCTATGCTGTATTTCAGGCGCATTAGTTCCGCCAGCATCTCAGCTCTTGGAATGACCGGTGTGGATGTTTTCCCGGCTGCAATTACTTCCGGGTTAAACGGATTGATTGCAGAGGATGTAACTAAAACATCAGCGCCTTTTATCTGCTCCGCTGAATGCCCTTCATAAATAACGGCCCCATGGTTTTTCAGACGTTCCGTAATATCAGATGTTTTCAAGTCCGAACCGGACACCTTATATCCCAGGTTCAGCAGCAGTTCGGCAATGCCGCTCATACCGATGCCGCCGATTCCAACAAAGTATATGTGATATTTTTTTCGGTACATATTAAATCGTTTCAGTCTCCCAGCATTGCATAGCAGTCATCTACAATAATTTTTGCGGCATCGGGTCTGCCAAGGCTTTTTGATTTTGATGCCATACGTTCAATCACTTCAGGATGTGAGTTGTAATAATCAAATTTTCCTGCAAGATCGCTTCCGTTCAGTTCATTATCAAGAATCATTTCAGAAGCGCCGGCTTCAACAAAAGCCTGTGCGTTTAATGCCTGATGGTTGTCGGTTGCAAATGGATACGGAACAAAAATGACAAATTTACCGATAGCCGAAACTTCGGCAATCGTTGTTGCTCCGGCCCTGCAAATAATGAGATCCGCTTTTTTATATTGCTTGGCCATATCATTAAAAAAGGAACTGACGACACATGAGATGCTGTTGCACATGTACGCGTCTTTTACCATTGTGTCGTCAAATGTTCCGGTCTGATGAATAAAGAAATATTTTTCTTTGTCTTTTAGATATTTCATGGTATCAATGATAGCCATGTTTATGCTGTGTGCGCCCTGGCTTCCTCCCAGTACAAGAATTGTAAAAAGTTTGTTTTTTTGTGTATCCGTTTCATCCGCACATTCCAGTATATCTTTTCGAACCGGATTCCCCGTCACTTTTACTTTTTTTACGTTTAATTTTGTACTTGTATTTTTAAATGAAACAAATATCCGGTCCGCAAGGTGGCCCAGCAGTCGGGTTGTAATGCCCGGCATAATGTTTTGTTCATGAAGAATTATTTTAAGCCCCAGAAACCATGCCGCCATGATCATCGGACCGGAGGAGTAACTTCCTATTCCAAGTACGAGGTCGGGTTTAAAATTTCTTATTATACAGATCGCTTCAATGATACCTGTTGGTATTTTAAACGTGGCTCTGACTTTTTGCCAGATTCCTTTGCCTTTTATTCCTTCAGCCGTTATTTTTTTTAAGTCAAACCCTGCTTTTGTAATTACCGATACTTCAAATGGTTTCCCCGTATTAACAAATAAAATTTTGTTTTCAGGATTCTTTTCAATAAACGCTTCTGCAATGGCAATTCCAGGAAAAAGATGACCGCCCGTACCGCCTCCCGTAATTACAACGCGCAATGAACGGATGCTATCGTTCTGATGCCCTGCCGGATCAATGGGGGGTAATCCATTGCCGGTGTCAGCTTCTTTTGCTTGTGTGTCCATATTATTCATTGCGTTTTGAAGCTCCGATATTCATCAGTATGCCGATAAATGCCATGTTAAACACCAGGGACGTGCCGCCGTAACTTAGAAATGGTAGTGTGAGTCCCTTGGTTGGAAGCAGCCCGAGCGTAACGCCCATATTAATACAGACCTGGAGCCCGATTGCCGTTGTAATACCTATGGCAACATAGGCGCCGAAAAAATCATCCGTATTTTTTGCAATAATTACGCCTTTCCATAAAATCACCAAATAAAGGCCAATAATAAATAATACGCCGAAAAGTCCGAGTTCTTCGCCAATAACAGAGAAAATAAAATCCGTATGCGGTTCCGGCAGATAAAAAAGCTTCTGATAGCCCTGGCCGATCCCTGTCCCCCATATTCCACCTGTGCCAAATGCCATTAAGGAGTGAACAATCTGATACCCCTCATTCGCCGGATATTGCCATGGGTCAAGAAAACTCATAATTCGTTTGAGACGGTACTCCGCATTTATCATTATCCAGTAAGCGACCGGAACAACGAACAGCAGTGCTGAGAATAAATGCAATATGCGTGTTCCGCCGACAAACATCATCAACCATGTAATTGCACCAAGAATAACCACTGTACCGAAGTCCGGCTGAATAACAATCAGAATGGCAAGAATGCCAAAAACAATGACATGGGGAACAAACCCAATATAGAATTCTTTTATCTTTTCCCGTTTTTTACTAAGGGAATAGGCCAGATATATTATCATGGCAAAACGGGCAAATTCGGAAGGTTGAAATGAAAATCCCCCCAAACGCAGCCACCGCGTAGCGCCGCCGGCCGAATACCCAAGCCCGGACACAAGAACCGCCCCGAGAAAAAGTAAGGATGCGGCGAGAAATACATATGTAAACTTCCGAAGAAATTTATATGGAAAGTGCCTGCAGATGATCAGAGCTACAATCCCTGTCATGGCAAAAAGTATTTGTTTTTTTAGATAAAAATAGTCGGACCCATATCTTTTCAGGGCAAGGGCGGAGCTTGAACTGTATACCATTACAATACCGATACCCATAAGGAACAGCACAGGGAGCAGGAGTCCGGCATCGTATAGAAGTGATTGCTTTTTTGTTTTGGTTTCCGCCATTTGTTGTTTGTTTTTTTTAAATTAGTTCCGCCACGAAGACACTAAGATTGTAATACTATACCAGGTACCGTTTTTAGTGTATTAATCCATCCTTTGTGTCTTTGATCCTTTGTGGCTAAATTGGTCTTTTAATTTTTTTACTTCATTACAGAAAACGTTTCCTCTTTGAGCATAGCTTTCAAACATGTCAAAGCTTGAACATGCCGGGGATAAGAGGACCGAATCACCCGGTTCAGCGTATTCATGGGCACGAACAACCGCATCCGCCATAGACGTTGCCCTTGCTGTGGGGACAATATTTCCAATGGACGAATAAATGTTATCTGCTGCTTCCCCAATAACAATAAGCTGTTTTGTACGATGCCTGATAAAATCTTCAAGAACGTTATAATCACCGCCCTTATCACGTCCTCCCATTATAAGAATTACCTGGCCTGTAAATGTTTCAAGCGCCCTTGCAACTGCGTCCACATTGGTTGCCTTTGAGTCGTCAAAATATTTGACCCCGGTTATGGCGTCCACAAATTCAAGCCGGTGCGCGAGTCCCTTAAAATTTTTCAGGGCAGATTTTATGCCGGTCGGATTTGCTCCAACATAAAGCGCAGCCAGGCCTGCAGCAGAGACATTTTCATAATTATGCGTTCCTGAGAGTGATATATCATCATAAAAAACCGAAATTTCACTGCTGCCGGTAAGGTCGTACACTATTTTTTTGTTGTTAATCGTTGCAATGTTTTCGGTTTCAATGGTTGAATTGAAATACAGTTTTCTGCTTTTAATATGTTCACTGACAGCCTTTATATTTGTATCCGCAGCGTTTAAAACAGCTGCGTCATCTTCATCCTGATTGATAAAAATCCGGCCTTTGGATCTGGCATACGCGTGAAAATCATGATATCGATCAAGATGGTCTTCACTGATATTTAACAAAACACCCACTTTCGGTTTGAAAGTGGATATGGTGTCAAGCTGGAAGCTGCTCACTTCTGCAACAACAACATCTGCCTTTTCGTTTTTATCCACATAACTGATCAGGGGATTCCCAATGTTACCTCCAATAAAAACATTCAGACCGGAGCGGTTGAGCATCTCACCCAACAGTGTAGTGGTCGTTGTTTTGCCGTTTGTTCCGGTAACTGCTGCAATCGGTTCTTTGATAAACCTGGATGCAAGTTCAATCTCTCCAACAATTTTAACACCCTTTTCCCTGGCGTGCTGTAAAGGAGAAATGAGGTGCGGGACCCCGGGGCTGATCACAATGAGGTCTGCATTTTCGAATGTTTCCATTCGATGCTGTCCCATCTCCATGGGTATGCCCATTTTCCGGATATCCTTTGCATAGGCACCCCGTTCTTCTTCATCAGCCATATCTGTTACAGTCACAACAGCACCCCGTTTTTTTAGAAACGATGCAGCAGCCACTCCGGATACGCCGAGCCCCACGATGAGAATGTTTTTATTATTAAGTTCCATTTTTTTAATATAATCGGTTTCCATTCAGAAACGGCTCTTTATCAGCATGCCGCTCAGATTCTGCTCAACTTTTTCGTTCAGAAACATCCAGTTCAACACGTGTTCAATTTTCCTGGTCAGAATACAACAACAATAAGAGCGCGTTTCTGAAACGGAAACCTCATCCTGCCCGAACAGAACGTTGACAAGTTTTAATACTCCCAATAAAAGTCTGATTCCAGATGCATATTGCCTGTCAATTACCTCAATTTTAACGTACTCATTGAAATAAGGGCCAGTGTAATGGCAATGATCCAGAACCGGACAATAACTTTTGGCTCGGCCCATCCTTTTATTTCAAAATGATGATGAAGCGGAGCCATTTTAAAAATTCTCTGCCCTTTTGTTATTTTATAGAAGCCCACCTGGAAAATGACAGAGAGTGCTTCTATGACAAAAAGGCCGCCCACCAGGACCAGCAGGACTTCCTGTTTGGTTATCAGGGCAATTGTTCCGAGAATACCGCCCAGGGGGATCGATCCAACATCGCCCATAAAAATCTGAGCCGGGTATGCATTGAACCAGAGGAATCCAAGGGACGCGCCGGCTAAAGCCCCGCAGAAAACGGTTATTTCTCCACATCCGGGAACATAATTAATCTGCAGATAGTGGGCGATTTTATAATGCCCTGCCACATAAGCAAAAAACATGTATGTAACAGATGCAATAATCAAAGGGCCTGTGACAAGACCGTCAAGACCGTCAGTTAAATTAACCGCATTGGATGTCCCGACAATGACCAGAGCCGCAAAAACGATGTAACTTATACCGAGATCCGGCGCAATATTTTTGAAAAATGGAATTGTTACTGTCGTATCAAAATCAGGATATTTATAAAGAAGCACTCCTGCAATAAGTGCGAACACGGTCTGCAAAACAAGTTTGCATTTTGCACTCAGTCCTTTGCTCTGTTTTTTGACCTGCATGAGATAGTCATCGATAAATCCGATTAAACCATAGGCCACGGCGATTAAAAGGACTATCCATATATAGTAGTTTTTAAGATCAACCCACAGGAGCGTGGATACCAGAATTGAGGATATGATAAGGATGCCGCCCATGGTCGGTGTCCCTGATTTGTTCAGGTGTGATTTCGGGCCGTCGTTTCTTATATATTGGCCTATCTGCATTTTTGAGAGTTTTTTGATAACCCACGGGCCTAAAATAAAACACATCAGGAAGGCTGTAAGGCTGCCATAGATGGTTCTAAATGTAATATACTGGAAGACATTTAGAAATGATATTTCAGTATGAAGTGGATATAGAAAGTGATAGAGCATAATTTTAATTTAATTATTTCAGTTCCTGGTATTAACGGGCCTCCCAATTCATCAGTTCTTTTATAATCATTTCCATACCCATCGCCCTGGAGCCTTTCACAAGAATCCAGTCTCCCGGTTTCAGGATTTCCTTGAGTTCGTCAATGATTTCTTCTTTTTGTCCGCAAAAGATATCACGGGCATCCATGTGTTCTGCGATAGCACCTTTTTCCACATCTTTTGCATGTTTACCGGTGACAAACAGTTTCTTTATCTGGGATTTTGCAGTCAGTGAGCCGAGTCTGTTGTGCATCTGCTCCGCATGATTCCCAAGTTCAAACATGTCACCGGTAACCAGCAATCCTCTCATTTTCCCCTGCAATGATTTCAGGGTTGAAATGGCGGCTTCCATTGAGCCGGGATTGGCATTATATGTATCGTCAATAATATTGATTCCTTTTTTTGTTTTATGGATGTTCATCCGCCCCTGGACCGGTTTGAAACTTTCCAGACCCGCCTTTATTTTTTCAGGCGTAAGACCCAGTTTATAGCCGACGCCTGCAGCGGCAAGCGCATTTGAGATCATAAAATCACCCGGTAACGGGAGTTTCACGGCAATACTTTTTGACGGAAGCTGTAATGTAAATGAGCTGCCCATACCGTTTCTTTTAAGGGATGTCGCCCTTATGTCGGCCTTTTGGGAAAATCCAAAAAGGAGTACATCTCTTGACGCTTTCCCGGCAAGATGCAACACCCTGTGATCATCAGCATTCAGCACCGCAGTTCCCCCGGGTTTAATCTGGTCCAGAAGTTCTCCCTTTGCATTCATAACACCTTCCATGGAGCCAACACCTTCAAGATGCGCAGGGCCGATATTGGTTATTACGCCCACATCCGGCATGCAGATTTGTCCTAACCGTTTGATTTCTCCAGGTCTGTTCATACCGAGTTCAACAACAGCCCATTTGTGTTCCTTACTCAGGTTAAAAAGGGTTAACGGCAATCCGATCTCATTATTAAAATTTCTTTCTGTTGATAGCGTGTTAAACTTCTGTGAAACAACAGCGCTTGTCATTTCCCGTGTAGTGGTTTTTCCATTTGACCCGGTAATGGCGATAACCGAAGCATGAGAACGTTTTCTCTGATAATTGGCCAGGTCGCCAAGCGCATGGGTCGTATCGGAAACAGCCACGCACGCAATTCTTTTTTTCCCCCATTTGTCAATGAGCAGGGTGTCGTTTTTTGACTGGTCTACAACAACCCCTGAAATGCCGTGATCAATTACATCATTAATAAAATTATGCCCGTCATGAACATTTCCCCTGATGGCAACAAAAATTTCATTGTCATTAATCTTACGTGAATTGATTGAAATACCTGAAAATATGCTATTCATATCCCCGCACAAAAGATTCCCCTTTGTGGCCTCTCGTATTTCTTTTGTTGTCCATGGTATTGGTTTGCCCATCGCTTAAAACCTGTCTGCATGATTCGGGACTTTATGTATCAACTGTCAGTCATCAAGAATTTCCAAAGCTATTTCAGCTTCAATCCTGTCATCAAAAGGAAGTGTCTGTACTCCTACTATCTGATATGGCTCATGGCCCTTTCCAGCAATTAAAATGATATCGCCCTGTCGGGAGCATTGGATTCCCAGCTGTATTGCCAGTCTGCGATCCTGCTCCACAACATATCCTTTTTCGGTAAATCCATTTTTCAGGCCAGAAGGTATATACTCACGGCCGGAAACTTTTTTTATCCCGTCACGTATTTGAGTGATAATCTCTGCGGGATTTTCTGTCCGCGGATTATCAGATGTTATTACAACCAGATCGGAAAATGTTCCTCCAATTTCACCCATTTGAGGGCGTTTGCCTTTGTCCCTGTCACCGCCGCACCCGAAAACACAGATGATTCTGCCGGCTGACACGTTTTTTAAAGTAGACAGAACTTTTTCAAGGGCATCCGGTGTATGGGCATAGTCTACAAAAACAAACCGGTTTTTATTGTTTTCAATTCGTTCAAGCCGCCCGGGAACGATGGAAAATGACTCTATACCGGCCTTGATAATTTCAACCGGGATATCAAGAGCCCGGCACGCCCCGGTGGCATTCAGTATGTTTTCAAGGTTGTATTGCCCCACTAGCGGTGAGGTAAACTCAAAATTGGTTTCAGGTGTGAATATTGAACCTGAAATACCCGAAAGATCGAATTTTACGCTGCCGGCTTTTATCATGCTTCCGTTTGAACTGCCTGTCGTCAGCAACAGCAGATTTTTAACTGCACCGGCAAGTTCTTTGCCTTTATCATTATTGCAATTGATGACCGCGGTAGCTCTGTTTTTTTTTGGGCCTGAAGGGAGATATTCAGTAAACAGTTTTTTCTTGCATTCCCAGTAAGATTGCATATCTCCGTGATAATCAAGATGGTCCCGGCTGAGATTGGTGAATACTCCCACATCGATCCAGCACCCGCAGATACGGAACAGATCAATGGCATGGGATGAAATCTCCAGAACCACATGCGTGATGCCGTCTTTTACCATTTCATAAAGTATTTTCTGCAGGTCGGCAGACTCCGGTGTTGTCATGGGTGCTTTAAACGTTTTACCTGAGTATCGATAATTGACAGTCCCGATGACACCCACTTTAATCCCTTTTTCTAAAAGAATTTTTTCAATCAAATATGTTGTAGTGGTTTTCCCGTTTGTACCGGTAATGCCGATGATAGACAGCTTTTCAGACGGTCTGTTATAAAATTCGGCTGATAGCAGGGCCAGGGCTTTTCGGGTATTTTCAACTTCAACGACGATGGTATCCCTGTTTATATGTTTCTGGGTGACTATGGCTGATGCCCCCCTTGACAGGGCATCATCAATATAATGATGACCATCTGTCACCTGGCCTGGAACTGCCACAAACATGCTGCCGGGCCTTACTTTGTCCGCCCTGTATTCGATGGTACTGATTTCAGGGACAGAATTCAGGTTTTCGGCTTCAACGCCTTGCAGCCTGATGGGTGTAACTTTTTTCAGTAGATTGGATAATTTCACACCTTATCCTTATTCCCGGCCGGCAATTTCGGGGACACAGAACGGTTGCACGCTGTAATTTTTTGCGGTGTGCCCCTGTATGCCGGTAAGTTTAAATAATTTAATGTTTCATGGAGAATTTTTCTAAAAATCGGAGCAGCTACTGTGCCTCCATAGTATTTGCCCCTGGGTTCATCAATAACAACCAGAATCGATATGGCCGGATCTTCATCAGGCGCAAAACCAACAAAAGATGCTATATATTTATTTTTTGCATATCCCCCACGGGCATTGATTTTTTGTGCTGTCCCGGTCTTTCCGCAGACGGAATATCCCTCAAGAGCCGCATTTACGCCGGTACCGCCTTCGGTTGTAACTGTTTTCATAATCCTTCTGACAATTCCGGATGTTCTGGCTGATATGACCCGCCTGATATTCTGTGGTTTTGTTTTCTTTACAATGCGTCCGTTTTCGTCGGTGATTGCCTGTACAATATAAGGTTTGTACAGCGTACCGCCGTTTGCAATTGGAGAAACCGCAGTGATGAGCTGAATTGCAGAAACGGAAATTCCCTGGCCAAAAGAAATAGCCCCCGCATCAATTTTTGACCAACGGTTACAGGGGGCAAGGGCTCCTTGCGTCTCTCCGGGACAATCTATCCCGGTTTTTTGCCCAAAACCAAACGAACGCAGGGCAGCATATAATGTTTTTTTACCGATGGATTCGGTTACTTTGACGGCCCCGATATTACTTGAGTATTTAATGATCTGCTGCAACGAAAGCCAGTCGTAAGAATGGGTGTCATGGACCAGATTCTTGCCAATGCTGTACTTGCCGTCTTCACAGTAGAATATGGTGTTTGATGTGCAGCCTGATTCAAGGGCCGCGGCGGCAAGAAAAATTTTCATGGTTGAACCGGGTTCAAAGGGATCCGTAATTGCCCTGTTCCGCCAGGCATCCCTGTGGAAATTGCCATAAGCATTGGGATTAAATCCCGGGTAGTGTGCCAATGCCAGGACGGCACCTGTATTCGGGTCCATGACAATGGCGATTCCGGATTTTGGCTTAAATTCCCGTGCTGCTTCTTCAAGCGCATTTTCAGCTATAAACTGGATGGTCCTGTCAATTGTCAGTATCAGATTTTTTCCACTGTAACTCGCCTTGTTATGTTTTTCCGCATCAAAGACCCGTCCATGGGCATCTTTGATTACTTTAAGCCTGACAACACCGCCTTTCAGGTCGGAATCATAATAGAATTCTATCCCCTCAAGTCCGTCGCCGTCTATCCCGGCTAATCCTAATATCTGTGCCGCAAGCGTCTTATTGGGATAAATGCGGGAATGCTCGGGGATATAATCAAGCCCGTCAAATTGGAGGTCCTTTATTGAGCGAACCACTTTTGGAGTGACATGACGTTTGATCCAGACAAAGGAATGTTTTGAGGAAAACTTTCTGGTGAGTTCCCTGCAATTTATGCCAAGGGTATGAGAAAGGGATTTTGACAGGCCTTTTTTATCTTTAATAAGGGCAGGATATGCAGCAATTGATACCGCGTTGATGCTGCCTGCCAGTTCACTGTAATTCCTGTCGTATATTGTACCGCGTTTGCCGTATGTTATTAAAGATCCTTCATATTCACCGGCTGCCTTCAGAGAGAGCCATGATTTACAGAATACCTGGAGATATATAGCCTTTGCTCCAATGACGGTATACATGATGCTAAAGAACACTCCGATAATGATGGTTCGTATTCTTACATTTTTGTTTTTAACAGCACTCATCATGGACGCCTAATCATCTATTTCAATCACCAATTTCAATCATTTGGTCCGCTTTGGGCATAACAAGATCCAGTTCCTGCCTGGCTATTTCTGCAATTCTTTCCGGTGACTTCAGGCTTGCAAGTTCAATTTTCAGTTTTTTATTAAGAGCGATTAATTCTTTATGATTGCCTGTCTCTTTTGATATATCATATCCGGTCTGTACATATTGGACCCGGCACCATGTGTAAAAAAAAAGCTCCGCTATGAAAACTACGATAAAAATTACCCAGATTCCCGTGGACTCCGGCTTCCAGGAACTTTTTCTTTTTTTATTCATGAAACATTATAATTTCTCAAAGGCTCTTAGTTTTGTGCTGCGAGCCATAGGATTTGCAGCTACCTCTTCAGGCGTGGGCTGCAATGGTTTCCTGGTCAGGGATCGAACTATCTTTTTTTTAGTACAGATACACACCGGGAACTCCGGCGGGCATATGCACTCTTTTTCCCAGAATTTGATTTTTTGTTTTACAATTCGATCTTCAAGAGAATGAAAAGACAAAACACAAAGCCTGCCGCCCGGGCTCAATAGTTCCACACTGGTGTCCAAAAAAGAATCAAGCTTTTCCAGTTCCTTATTTACAGCGATTCGAATTGCCATAAAGACCCGTGTGGCAGGATGGATTTTCTGACCGCGGGATGCTTTGTCAGGAATCGCTGCACACACAATACCGGATAGCCGGCGGCTTGATCGTATCTTTTTTAATTTTCTTTCTTTAACAATTTTACGGGCGATTCGTCGTGCATAGCGTTCTTCGCCATACTCTTTGAAGATGGCTGCAAGCTTTTTTTCTTCTGCTGTATTGATTATATCTTCCGCTTTTAAACCGGATTCAATATTCATCCGCATGTCAAGCGGTTCGTCTTTATTAAAACTGAAACCCCGTCCACTGCCTTCAAGCTGGTGAAGGGAAAATCCCAGATCAAGAAGAATACCATCAACAGTTTTAATATTCAGTTGCATAAGAATTTCCGGGAGATGTTCAAAATTTGTATGGAAAAGTTGAATATTTGACTTAAATGGTTCTAATATTTTTTTTGCATTTGATATTGCATCAACATCCTGATCAACCCCAATCAGCAGACCGTCCGGAACTATTTTTTCCAGAATCAACCGGGCATGTCCGCATCCGCCAAGGGTACAGTCCGCAAAGATTTTTCCGGGTCGGCAATTAAGCATGTCCACTGCTTCAACCGGCATGGCGGTTATATGGTTATACAGCATGATATCAGAGCCCTATGTTTTCAATTTCGTTTTTGAAATCCTCCTTCAGCATATCTTTTTCCAGATACTTCTGATCATTATCCCAGTTTTCCCTGGACCATATTTCAAAATGATCCAGGACGCCAACAAGCATGATTTCCTTTTTTAGTCCCGCATAATTTCTTAAGTCCGGCGGGATCAGGACACGGCCCTGTTTATCGCAGGAACATTCCGAAGCGCCGCCGATAAAAAACCGGATAAAGCGACGCATTTCTTCACTTTTTTTGGGCAGAGACAGTATTTGTGTTTCGATTCGGCTCCATTCTTCAAAGGTGTACGAATGAAGGGCCTTGACAACTCCCGGCATACCGGTAACGACCACGCCGTCACCACCGCCCGCCTTTAACAGGTCCCTGAATCTGGCAGGAATGATAAGCCGCCCTTTTGCATCAATTGTATGTGAAGATCGTGTTCTAAACATTTTTTCCCTTTTTCACCACTTTGCACCACAATTTATGCAAAAATACAATATTTTTGAAAAGTGTCAAGTAAAAAAGTAAATTTTATTAAAATATTTTTTTAATAATTAAAAAAAGTTATATGATAATTGGGCAAAAAAATCAAGGGTGGGTAATTGTGGGTGATAAAAAATATAAAGTTTCCTTAAAAGAATAGGGCAACCATTTGATATAATAAGAAAAGAAGCAGCCATCTGTTTAATCTCCTTGACCTGTGGGGAGTTTATGCCATAATGAAAAATATTTTTAACAATTCAGGGTGAATAAACGTATATCTGTCATGATCGGAAATTTTTTATATTTTATAGTCGTACTTCTGATTTATTCTATTTATGTTACGATTCAGCCTTCAATCGAATCTGAACCAGGCATATTTGAAACGATCGCTCTTTTTGGCTGCCTGCTGGTTATTTTTACAGGGTTTAACTGGTTTTATTTTCGCAGGCTTGAAAAACGAATAATTCAAGAGGAAGCCGTCCATTCGGATTGTAAACCGAACTTAAAACCGAGCTTAAAAATTGACCACACGTTTAATACAGCCGTCACCCGCCAATCCGTTATGGCGGTTGTGCTTTTTGCCATAAATATATACGGGCTGAACCTCCCCTCTTTTTTTTCAAATGTACTGATATTTAATATTATTCCGACACTTCAGGCATTATTTTTTATTGCGGTTTTTGTTTTTTATCTTTCGATTGTCTGGGGATGTGCATATGGATGTCAACAAAAACTATACAAAACCGGAATGTCGCGGCGTTCCTATATTTTATCCAACATTTCCATATCAATCCCAATCCTCATCCCGTGGTTTTTTCTGTCCGGGATTGCTGATCTGGTTGATGCACTTCCGTTTGAATTCCCCAAACGTTTTCTTGCCACAACCGAAGGGGAAATTATTTACCTGCTGGTTATTCTGTTTACCATAGCCGTTTTTGGACCTGCCATGATCCAGAAATTCTGGCGGTGCAAACCCCTTGAGACCGGGATTTTTCGAAGCCGGATTGAAGATTTCTGCCGAAAGGCCGATATGGAATATGCGAACATTCTGCTCTGGCCTATTTACGGCGGCAATATAATAACGGCCGGGGTCATGGGGCTGGTGAAAAAATTCAGGTATATACTTGTTACATCTGCGCTGCTTAGAGTTCTTGAACCGGGGGAAGTCGATGCGGTCATCGCCCATGAAATCGGACATGTGAAGAAAAAGCACCTTTTATTATACATGTTTTTTATGGTGGGATTCATACCTCTCACATTTATTCCTTACAATTTATCCAATGTAATTGCTTTTTACAGTGAACCCGTCATTCTTTTTTTCAGCAGCAATATGAATTATGGCGCTGTGAGTTCAGTGATCTGGGGCCTGTTGATGGTTATTTTTTTTGTTCTGTATTTCAGGTATGTATTCGGCTATTTTATGCGCAATTTCGAACGTCAGGCAGATATTTATGTATATCGCCTTCTGGACGACGCCCAGCCGCTCATTTCTACATTTAAAAAAATAGCCCTGTTTAGCGGGCAGGCGCCTGACAGAAAAAACTGGCACCACTTCAGTATTTCCGAACGAATGGAATACCTGAACAAATGTGAAGCAGATAAAAAATGGATAACCCGGCAGGATCAAAAAATAAAAAAAAGTATTGCCTTGTATATTGCGTGCATGCTTCTTGTGGGATGGGCAGGATACAGCTTGAGTTCGAGTGAAACAGGAAAGGCGTTGAACCGGGAAATTTATCAGAAGATCGTATTAAGTGAAATCGAAAAAGATCCTGATAACGTGAAACTGTACCACGTACTCGGTGACATTTATTATGAAAGAAAGGACTATGCAGGGACTATTCATGCATATCGGAGAGCATTGTCCCTTGAGCCCGAGTCCCCTGAGATATTAAATAATCTTGCCTGGCTGTATGCCACGTGCGCAAACGAAAGCTTTCGTGATTATGGGAAAGCCCTTGATTTTGCCAGAAAAGCGTCTGAACTGGACATTGCCCCCCACATACTGGATACACTGGCTGAAAGTTTTTATGTGAATGGAAAATATAAAGAGGCGATTCAGGCAGGGCAACTTGCGCTTGAGCAGGTTAAGGAAAACAGGGGCTATTACAAAGAGCAGCTGGAAAAATTTACAATGGCAGGTAACGAGCATATAAACATAAAAGATATTTCTTTCAAATAATTCATTAAAGTGCCCGGCCCACTTCAAAACCATTTTCCATTGCACCTTTAATATATTCCACACGGCTGCAGTCACCGATAAGGTGAACATCAAAACCCATTTTCCGGATTTTTTCGGCAAGGGTGTGATTTGCCTGGATGCCTGATGCAATAATGACTGAGTCAATTTTCAGAAGTTGTTTTTCGCCGTCCTTTAAAACACAGGTGATATCTTTTGCTCCAATTGATTCAACCGTTGTTTCACAAAGAATATTGACGCCGATTTCGCGAATTTCATGCAGGGCACGCCAGCGTCGGGGAAGTGCCATTTCAGTGGCAAGTTTGTTTGTCTCTTCAATCAGGGTTACCGTGCGCTTCCGTTCGGCAAGAAACATCGCAAGTTCTACGCCTACCAGACCACCGCCTATAACCGCTACCCGATTTCCAATGGGCATCCATAATTTTGTCATTTCCCGGGCAAGATCGATGTTGTCTGAAATACCTGTTTTCTTTCCAAGGCCAAGCATGGTGCGCTGCATGAGAGACAGCTTTTCTTTTGCAACTTTTTTGTCGCTCCCGATCATAAGCCCCCTGAGATCATCACCGCCCAGAACATGCGGCTGATTGACTCCGGGAATGTCCGGCAGCTCACGCCGTGCGCCCACGGCCACAACAACCTCGTCCGGATTGATCTCTTTTACAAGTTCCGGTGTAACTTCCCTGTTCAGTTGGACATCAACTTTCAGTTTGTCAACCTGCGTCTTCAGCCATTCCATCAGTCCGGTGTTATCGTTGTAAAGCATGGATGCAAAAAAGAGTGTTCCGCCGAGACGGTCGCTTTTTTCGCAAAGTGTTACATCGTGTCCTCGGAATGCAGCCACCCTGGCCGCTTCCATTCCTGCAGGTCCGCCGCCGATGACGAGCACCCTTTTTTTTATTTCCGCCTTTGTTATGTGAATTTCAGACTCTTTTCCTGCTGTTTTATTGACCGCACATTCAACCGATCGTCTCTGGAAAATTTCGCCAACACAGGTATAGCAGCATATGCAGGGGCGAATATCTTCCGGATGCCCCTGTGTCAGTTTTGAAGGGAGTTCAGGGTCGGTGATGAGCTTTCTGGCCATGGCAATGAAATCAGCCTTGCCGGTTTTTATTATTTTATTGCCCTCTTCAGGCTCAATCCTGCCAACCGCAATGACCGGAATCCCCACCTTCTTTTTAATTCCTCCTGCAAGATCAACAAAACCGCACGGTTGTTGAACCAGAGGAGCCACTGTAAATGCTACACCTGAAGAGGCATCGGCATAGGCACTGACATGGATCGCATCCGCACCGGCAGCTTCTGCCAGCATGGCGGTCTGCTGGGCATCTTCTGCCGATATGCCACCGTCAATCATAAATTCCTTGCCGTCCAGCCGGCACCAGACGGGGAAATCGTTCCCAACCCGGTTGCGAATAGCTTTGATTACATCGGTGAGCAGGCGGGACCTGTTTTCAACAGACCCGCCATAGGCATCTGTCCGTTTATTTGTTTTGGGTGAAATAAATGAAGAGATCAGATAACCGTGGCCGCTGTGAATTTCGACTCCGTCAAAACCGGCACGTTTGGCCCGATCCCCTGCATCGGCAAAATACTCAATAACTGTTTTAATATCATCATCCGTCATGGTGTGATATTCTATCTTTGCACCTGCCTGCACCATACCTGCTGACATACCAGCCAGTTCTTCACCCGTAATATCATTGGTCAGATCGCCCATTACATAACTGTATTCAGACGGCATCATCATGGCGCGCCCGTCCGACATATCACGTGTTGCTACTTTGCCCGCGTGCTGAATCTGGATAGCAATCTTTGCACCATGTTCATGGATTTGACTTGTCAGTTTTTTAAGTCCCGGCAGATACTTGTCATCGGAAATGGCCACCTGCCTGGGAAGGCATACACCATTCGGATAAGAGACAGCTCCTACTCCCAATATGATAAGGCCTACCCCGCCCCTGGCCCGCTCTTCATAAAAACGCCGGCTGCGTTCTCCCAGAAAACCGTCTGCTTCCTCAAAGTTCGTTCCCATTGGGGCCATGATTATTCTGTTTCGCAATTCAAGTGATCCGATACGGCCGGGGGATAATAAATGGTTTAAAGCGCTTTGTTTTTTCATACTGTTACATCCTTCATGCCTGTCACAGGTAAAAAA
>JAUXDD010000042.1 GCA_030618465.1 Desulfobacteraceae bacterium | reverse complement strand
GTTTTCCGTCCGCAGAAATTTCGATCCTGTCTTTCAGGCTGTCTGAAGATTTAATAACGATCGCTTTTTGTTTTTTCAGAAGTTTGCCATGGCTAAGCTGTTTGGTGTAAACGTTCATTACTTTATGTGCCTGGTATGCCGGTATATCCATTAATAAAAACTCCTTAAACCACTAATTGGCAGGACATTCAAAAACCTTAAGAAAAAAATCCCGGGATAAATGGTGTTAATTTTTTTACAGTGTCTGCAGGTAATTACCACATATAAAGTGTGTCAATGAACAGTATAACATATTTTCTGATTTATCCCATCATATTTATGTTTTGGAGGAAATTTTATCTTGACGTATTCTATCTCCGGTATTAAAAGCGCATTCATAAACCATAAAGAATAAAGCAGTGAGTGCCGATATTTTACATAAATGATTTGGTTTAAAGCCGGTTCGGGGAGAAGGCGTGTGGGTTGCACAAAAGAGACAAGAATGTGTACATGGGGAAAAATTGCGCCGTTAGAATCCTGTTGTATAGAACATCTGAAAGTGTTGACCCAATATACGCATAATCTTTTTCAGGAGTATGCAATACCTTACTGGATAGATTTTGGTTCATTGCTTGGAATGTACAGGGAAAAAGGTATTATCGTCCATGATACAGATGTGGATTTAGGGGTGGAAGTTAAGTACAACAATAAAATTTCATCCCTGGCTGCCAGGATTGAAGCAGATGGATATTTGCTGGACAGCAGTAACAGCGAATTTGTTCAACGAATATATGTAAGTAAAAAAAATCAGCTGCATCTGGATATATTCCTTTACCAAAAAAACGGACATATTCTGGAATCCCGGTTTAAAGCGGCGCATGATTTTTTATATGAATATATCGCGCCCCTGGGAAAGATTGAATGCTGGGGCCATGAATTTTTTGCTCCCAATGACATCACCCGGTTCCTTGCCATGCGATACGGGCCGGACTATATGACACCGCGTAAGCATTATAAAGGCCCTGTAAGAAGGGAAACCCATGACGGGGAAGATTTAATTTAAGAGGGAGTGCATCCTGTGAAAAAAGTTTATGTGGGAATGAGCGCAGACCTGATTCACCACGGGCACCTGAATATTATTAAGAAAGCCCGGCAGTTGGGTGAAGTAGTCATTGGCCTGCTGACAGATAAGGCCATTGCCGGTTACAAGCGTTTACCTCACCTCTCGTTTGAGCAAAGAAAGATAATCGTTGAAAATTTAAAAGGGGTAAGCAGTGTCATTGCACAGGAAGAGCTTGATTATGTCCCGAACCTCAAAAAGCTTAAACCTGATTTGGTTGTTCACGGGGATGACTGGAAAACAGGTGTCCAAAAAGAGACAAGGCAAAGAGTGATTGATGCTCTCAAAGAGTGGGGCGGAGAGCTGGTAGAAATTCCGTATACCAAAGGCATTTCTTCAACGTATTTGAACGCAAAGATGAAAGAGATCGGAACAACACCTGAAATCAGGATGAAAAAATTTAAGCGACTTTTAAACGTAAGGCCGATCGTAAGAGTTTTAGAAGCACACAGCGGGCTTTCCGGGCTGATCATCGAAAATATAAAAACAGTGAAAGACAATATCTCTGTTGAATTTGACTGCATGTGGGTGAGCAGTCTGACAGATTCCATTACACGGGGAAAACCGGATATCGAGTGTGTTGATTTAACTTCAAGGCTCAGCACGGTTAATGACATTCTGGAGGTAACGACCAAGCCGATTATTTTTGATGCTGATACAGGGGGGATTGCCGAGCACTTTGTTTTTAAAGTTAAAACCCTGGAACGACTTGGCGTTTCCGCTGTTATTATTGAAGATAAAATCGGTCTGAAAAAAAATTCCCTGTTTGGAACAGATGTGGTCCAGGCCCAGGATACAATAGAGAATTTTTCATATAAAATTTCCCAGGGGAAAAAGGCACTGGTTACAGATGATTTTATGATCATTGCCAGAATTGAAAGCCTGATTCTAAATAAAGGCATGGAAGATGCCCTGCAAAGAGCCGAAGCATATATCAAAGCCGGTGCTGACGGCATCATGATTCACAGTAATAAAAAAGATCCCGGAGAAATAATTGAGTTTTGCCGCAGGTTTAAATTGTTTGATGTCCGGGTGCCGCTGGTTGTTGTCCCTACAACATTTTGCAAAATTACGGAAAAAGAGTTAATAGATGCCGGGATCAGGATCGTTGTTTACGCCAATCATCTTTTGAGAAGTGCATATCCGGCAATGGTAAAGACGGCAACGTCAATTCTGGAAAACAGCAGATGTTATGAAGCATCGAAATTATGTACCCCTGTAAAAGACATTATAACGTTAATTCCGGGAAGTAGTTGATATGAATTTTGCTGAGGTGAAAGATAATGCTGGACTGTGATGAATTTTATCAACTGCTGCAAAAAAACGACATTGATTTTTTTGCAGGTGTTCCGGACTCCCTGTTAAAATATTTCTGTGCCTGTATTTTTGATTATTCGGCAGAAAATAAAAATATTATTGCTGCAAATGAAGGAAATGCCATTGCTCTTTCTGCCGGATATCATCTTGCCACCGGCAGGACTGGTCTTGTTTACATGCAGAATTCCGGTCAGGGCAATGCGGTTAACCCACTGACTTCACTGGTTGACGAGGACGTCTACAGCATTCCCATGCTTCTTCTTATCGGCTGGCGGGGGGAACCTGGTGTAAAAGATGAACCCCAGCATGTAAAGCAGGGAAAAATTACAATCAGTCTCCTGGAAATACTGGGCATTCCACATGCCATACTTCCTGAAAATATGGCTGCTGCTGAAAAAATCCTTGGGGCTGCAATTCATGATGTCACTGAACAAAGCAGGCCCTATGCATTGATTGTACGTAAAAATACATTTGCTCCCTATACCCTGAAAAACATACCTCATGATACTTTCCGGCTCACACGGGAAGAGGTTCTTCAAATTATCATCAAGCATTCTGATCCGGATGATATTTTCGTTACAACAACCGGGAAAACCTCAAGAGAGATTTTCGAATACAGGGAAGCATTAAATCAGGAGCATAACAGGGATTTTTTAACTGTGGGGTCAATGGGGCATTCATCACAACTGGCAATGGGAATCGCCCTGTCACGACCCGATAAAAGTGTTTACTGCATAGATGGTGACGGCGCACTGATTATGCACATGGGAGCGCTTGCTGTTATTGGCTCAAATCAGCTCCCGAATTTTAAACATATTGTTTTAAATAATGGCTCCCATGATTCCGTGGGAGGGCAGCCGACTTCAGGTTTTAAAATAGACATATCCGCCATTGCAAAAGCCTGCGGATATAAAACTGTTTTACAGGCTGTGGAAAAATCAGAACTTGAAGAAAAACTGAAAGCGTTCAGGTCAAAAAATGGCCCTGCTTTTCTGGAGATAAAGATAAATAAAGGGGCCAGAAAAGATTTGGGCCGTCCCACAACCACACCGCTGGAAAATAAAAACGCATTTATGCAATTTGTTCAGAGGCACTAAATGGCCCAGATAATTTTTCAAGGATATGGTGCGCATAAAGAATTAACACAAATACTTAAAAAAATGGCCCCCGGGAAAATTTTTCTCGTAACCGGGAAAAAATCATATACGTCTTCAGGGGCTGAGAATCTGCTAAGAAAAGCATTAAATATCTATAATTGTTATCGTTTTGATGACTTTCAGGTTAATCCCACTATTCAGGAGGTTGAAAAGGGTGTTTCCTTATTTAAATCAAATGATTGTGATTTTATAATAGGTGTTGGCGGTGGGAGCGTCATTGATGTGGCAAAATCTGTTTCATTGCTGACGGCAAACAACGGAGACCCCGGGGATTTAATTGACAACCATACCAGATTGAGTGAAAGTGCTGTGCCAACTGTTATAATTCCGACTACAGCGGGGACCGGCAGCGAATCAACACATTTTTCTGTTTTATACATTGGAAAGACAAAGCACTCCCTGGTCCATCCTTCCATGCTGCCTGATATTACGATTTTGGATCCCGGTTTTACGGAATCTCTTTCCCCGCGCATTACCGCCTGCACCGGTATGGATGCCCTCTGCCAGGGTATTGAAGCCTTCTGGTCTGTAAATTCCACGGAAGAATCCAGGGAGTACAGCCGTCAGGCAATAAAACTGGCATTGGCAAATTTAATAAGTGCTGTAAATGATCCTGATAAAGATTCCAGGCAGAATATGTTGCTTGCGGGCAACTTTGCCGGACGGGCAATAAATATTGCTCTGACAACGGCAGCCCATGCCGTTTCATATCCATTGACGTCCTATTTTAACGTGCCCCATGGGCATGCTGTCGCCTTAACACTCCCGTCTTTTATCAAGTTTAACTATGCTGTTTCCCCTGAAACACTCAATGACAGGCGGGGTGTTGAATTTGTCAAAAGCAAAATAGATGAACTGGTAAAAATAATGGGTGCTGATTCTGTTTCCCATGCAAAAGAAAAAATAGATTTCATAATGGAATCGATTCATCTGGAAACACAATTGTCCGATCTTGGTATAAACAAAGAAGATATTGAGGTTATTATAAAAAACGGATTTAACCCGCAACGGATTAAAAATAATCCGAGGAATCTCACAGAGGCAGCGTTGCGCCGGTTGCTTGAGAAAATTCTATAATATGAAGGTGAAAATGTGAACCATGAAAATGCAGGTTAATGAAATATTTTACAGTATTCAGGGGGAATCTCTTTTTGCGGGAATCCCTTTTGTATTTGTCCGGCTTACCGGGTGTAATTTAAGATGTTCTTACTGTGATACCCGGTACGCTTATAACCAGGGAACAGAAATGAAAATGAGCACTATTCTTGAAAGAGTGGTTGCTTATGCCTGTGGCAATGTGGAGATAACCGGTGGAGAGCCCCTTCTGCAGAAAGGCACTCCCCGCCTGATAACCATGCTGATTGAAAACGGATACCAGGTTCTTTTGGAAACAAACGGAAGTTATGACATAAGTGCCGTTGATAAAAGGTGTGTAAAAATTGTTGATATAAAATGCCCGACAAGCAGTGAAAGCGATAAAAATGATTTGAATAATATTGACCGGTTAACCCCCATGGATCAGGTCAAGTTTGTTGTCAGGGAATGGAAAGATTATGAATTTGCCAGAGAAATCATACAGTCAAAATGCCATAAACTGCCCGGCAGTCAGATACTTTTATCTCCTGTAACTGAACAACTGAATCCGGCAATGCTGGCGGAATGGATACTGAAGGACAGGCTTAACGTTCGGCTGCATTTACAAATACATAAAATTCTCTGGCCAGGAATCAAGAGAGGGGTATAAATTTATCAGAAAATAAAAACACTTATGCGTTCAGTATCATGTAAATTTTTATATCGTTCTTTCCTTCTGTCAACTCTGTTTAATTGCTTGAAACAATGGACCTGATACCGTCAATCAGATTTTTCATATCTTCCGGCAAAGGCGACTCAAATGAAACCGGGTTGTTGGAAGCCGGGTGAATAAAGTCAAGGCGCCATGCATGCAGCATCTGTCTTGATATTGGCTTCACAAAAGGAAGTATTTCCGGGTGTTTTGAAAGCTCATTAATTTTTTTTTTGCTGCAGTATACAGGATCACCTACAACAGGGTGGTTGATCGCAGAACAGTGTACACGAATCTGGTGTGTGCGTCCTGTTTTTAAATTCAGTTCCAGCAATGTTACCCCTTTATATTGTTCAATTATTTTCCATTTTGTCTCAGCCGTGCGGGTTTTATGGCTGTGGATGGACATCTTTTTCCTGTCAGATAGATGACGGCCTATTGGAAGATTAATTGAACCTGAAGTGTTTTTCATTTCACCAAACACAACGGCCAGGTATTTTTTTATGACTGTTCTTGATTTAAACTGGGCAGAAAGATTCAAATGGGCAGGATGATTTTTTGCAACCACCAGTGTTCCGGAGGTGTCTTTGTCAAGCCTGTGAACAATTCCGGGTCTTAATTCACCACCAATGCCTTCAAGGTCAGCACAGTGGAAAAGAAGTCCATTCACCAGTGTCCCACTGTAGTTTCCGGGGGCAGGATGTACAACTATCCCGGCTTGTTTGTTTACAACAACAATATGTTCATCCTCAAAAAGAATGTCCAGGGGAATCGGCTCCGGCTTGAATGAAACCGGTTTCGGAGAAGGTATGAAACCCGTGACGGTTTCACCGGCACATACCCGGTAGCCGGGTTTTTTTTGTGACTGGCCAACCCGGATAATACCTTTTCGAATAAGTGACGCGGCAAGAGATCGGGAGCAGCAGGACTTGTAAGAAGCAACAATTGAATCAAGGCGTTTGCCGGTATCCAGATCGTTAACTACAAAGGTAATCGTGCCGTTACAGGGCATGAGCGTGAAAAGAAAATTTATTGATGGTCAAAAAGCGATTCAATTTCAGACATAATAGATTTTTCGTCTTTATCCTTGGCGATACAGAGTTCCTTCAGAAGCAATCCCTGGGCTGTATCCAGAAGCTTTCTTTCTCCAAAAGATAAATCCTTTGTCAGTTTCAGAAGATACAGGTCTCTAAAAACCTCACCCACGTCAAACAATGAACCGGTTTTAATTTTTTCCATATATTCCCTGTACCTGCGGTTCCATGTTTGATTATCTATGGAGCTGTTTCGCTTGCTTTGAATCACACCATAGATTTTTTTCACTTCATCTTTGCTAATGATATTCCTCAATCCCACTGATAATACATTTTTTGTGGGAATCATGATTACCATGCTGTTTTCGAGGATCTTCATTATATAAAAATCCTGTTCGTTTCCGCCGATTTCCCTGCTTTCTATGGATTCAATCCGTCCAACACCATGCGCCGGGTAGACAGCAAGATCGCCGGGCTGAAATCCAGGGTGTTTTTTGGAGCTTTTATTCTCGGATTGTTTGATTGCCTTTTTTTCAGCCATTACTGGTCCCCAAAATTGTTCAATAATTTGATATTACACATAAATTAGTATGATATCAAATTATTAAGGAACAAGCAACAAAAAAAGGGGTTGGTGCTTTCACACCAACCCCCATTTGTCATTCAATTATGTATGTTGCAGATTTTACAGGAATGGTACGAGAAGAAGTGCAACAACATTGAGAATCTTGATCATCGGATTGATAGCAGGACCGGCTGTATCTTTGTACGGATCACCTACTGTATCACCGGTAACCGCAGCTTTGTGAGCATCACTGCCCTTGCCGCCGAAGTTTCCGTCTTCGATGTATTTCTTTGCATTGTCCCATGCAGCGCCACCGGTTGTCATGGATATGGCAACAAACACACCGGTTACGATACTTCCGATAAGAAGCCCGCCAAGAGCCTCTGCACCGAGAGTAAAACCTACAATTACCGGAGTCAGTACCGGCAGAATAGCGGGAATCATCATTTCGGAAAGAGCAAACTTGGTAACGATGTCAACGCATGCAGCGTAATCGGGTTTTGCCGTGCCTTCCATGATTCCGGGAATCTCGGCAAACTGACGACGTACTTCCTGAACAACCGCATGACCGGCTTTTCCAACAGCCGTCATTGCCATGGAAGCGAACAGGAAGGGAAGAAGTCCGCCAATGAAAAGACCAATCAGTACGTTAACATTACTGAGGTCAAAAGAGAGCTCTTTTCCAAGATGCGAGAATTCCTCGGTATATGCAGAAAAAAGAACCAGGGCTGCCAGAGCGGCAGATCCAATGGCATATCCTTTTGTTACCGCTTTTGTGGTGTTGCCTACTGCATCCAGAGGATCGGTTACAGCGCGTACACTCTCATCCATTTTGGCCATTTCGGCAATTCCACCGGCATTGTCTGTAATCGGGCCGTAAGCGTCAATGGCAATTACCATACCGGTCATAGACAGCATGGATACCGCGGCAATGGCGATTCCGTAGATGCCTGCAAAACTGTCTGCAGCATAAATGGCGGCACAGATGGCAAGAACGGGAAGAGCTGTAGACTGCATGCTGACGGCAAGACCCTGGATGATGTTGGTTCCGTGACCGGTTGTAGACGCTTCAGCAATGTCTTTAACCGGTTTTCTGAGACCTGTGTAGTATTCAGTGATGAAAACAATTACAACGGTCAGTACCAGACCCACCAGGGCTGAGTTATAAATAGCACCTGCGGATATACCTTCCACATTATCCATCAGTGTTACAGTTGCCGGGTAAAAAGCCGCTGCTGCGATAATAGCCGCGCCAAACATACCTTTGTAAAGAGCGCCCATGATGTAGTCAGAGCCTTCTTTGAGTTTTACAAAGAATACGGCGATTGCAGATGCAACGATTGAAATCGCGCCAAGGACCAGCGGGAATATAACCGCCATATTATTTTTCGGGAAAAGAAGTGCGGCCAGAACCATAGCAGCAACAGTTGTTACGGCATATGTTTCAAAAAGGTCGGCTGCCATACCGGCACAGTCACCAACGTTGTCGCCAACGTTGTCAGCGATGGTTGCCGGGTTTCTGGGATCATCTTCAGGAATACCGGCTTCAATTTTACCTACAAGGTCTGCACCAACGTCAGCACCCTTTGTGAAGATACCGCCGCCAAGACGTGCAAAAATGGAGATAAGACTTCCACCAAAACCAAGTGCTACCAGAGCAACTGAAATACTTTTAGCATCAACACCTTTTGCCGTAAGAAATGTATAAAAACCTGCACAGGAGACCAGCGCAAGAGAAGCAACGATCATGCCTGTAACGCTGCCGCCTTTGAATGCCATTGTCAGGCCGGCATTCAGGCCGTCTTTGGCAGCTTCCGCAGTCCTGACATTGGCAATAACGGAAACGCGCATACCAATGTAACCTGCAATAAAGGATGCAATTGCACCCAGAACAAAGCCAAGTGATGCATAAAGACCGTATCCAGGGGCAAAGTAAAGAATGATGGCAAGGATAATACCCACAATACCCATGCTTTTCATCTGACGGTTCAGGTAGGCAATAGCGCCTGCTTTTATAGCGTCAGCAATTTCAGTCATTTTTTCGTTTCCTGCAGGGGCTGATTTTACAGTACCTGCTAAAATAAGAGCGAACAAAACACCTGCCAAACCAACAAACGTACACGTCAGCGGCAGATTTCCCATAATAGCTTCCATATTTTCCTCCGTATTTTTTAACCTACAATAAAAATAAAATTAATTAAACTTGTTCATACCAACTTCAACACCATCACAGATAACTGTAACAGCAGCGTCCCTTGCCCGTGATAACAACTGATCCAGATTCCTGTTTTCTTCTTTTGAGAATCTGCCCAGCACATGGCCGACAACACCATTCTGGACATCAGGACGACCGACACCCATACGAATGCGTGAAAAATCACCGGTTCCAAAAGTATCGATCAACGATCTTATTCCATTGTGTCCACCATGCCCTCCTTTCGATTTAATTTTTAATCTATTATAAGCAAGGTCTATGTCATCATGAATGACGATCATATCCTCACATAATATATTGAAATATGATGCCAGTTTTTGAATCGGCGGCCCGCTTCTGTTCATAAAAGCCATGGGTTTTGCAAAAATAATTTCATTGCCGTTTATGCGTCCCCGACAAAAAAATACAGCAAACTTTTTTTTATTAAATGCAATTGAAAAAGTGTCGGCAATCCTGTCAACAACCATAAACCCGATATTATGCCGGGTATTTTCATAATTTTTGCCTGGATTACCAAGCCCAACCAGCAGCCGGGCTTTTTCCTGCGTCATAAAATCCTGTCAAATCAAAATTGTCTGGTGAATTATAATTCTTATTTGCCTTTTTCTGACTTGCCTTTTTTGCCTTCTTCGCCTTTTTTGCCTTCTTCGCCTTTTTTGCCTTCTTCGCCCTCTTTGCCTTCTTCGCCCTCTTTGCCTTCTTCGCCCTCTTCGCCTTCTTCGCCCTCAACCCCTTCTTCTTCAACTTCGACTTCTTCTTCTTCTTTCTTCGGGGTGACAACCGTTAAAACAGTGAAATTCACTTCGGAAAGTATTTCAATCGCGCCTTCTACCGGTATTTCTTCAATATGGACGGAATCACCGATATTAAGGCCGGAGACATCGATTTTGATCGATTCCGGAACCTCAAGGGGCAGGCACAGTATTTCAAGTTCGCGTCTGACGAGCTGCAATACTCCGCCCATTTCCACGCCTTCTGCTTTGCCGACCGTTTCAACAGGCACCATGACTTTGATTTTTCGATCCACGGCAACTCCATAAAAATCAGCATGAACCATATTTCTTGAAACAGGATGCACCTGGAGATCTTTCAGCATGGCCGATCGCGTATCACTTCCGTCACCAAGCACAAGGTTAACGATTACCTGACTGGTTGCGCTTGTTTTCATTACCTGCTCAAGGTCTTTGCTGTCGACGGAAAGAGAGAACGTCTCTGTCCCCTGACCGTAAAACACAGCAGGTATTCGTCCCTCCCGTCGAAGCGCCCTTGCTGCGCCTTTACCGGATGTTTCTCTTATATTTGCTTTAAGTTGTGTAAATTCCAAAAGATATTCCTCCTAATATAAAAAGGCTTGTTTGCCTTTTTACTGATTTATACAAACAGAGACGTTACCGAGTCTCCCCTGTAGCTGCGGATAATCGCTTCCCCGAACAGCTTTGATATGGTTAATACTTTAATCTTTCCACTGGCTTCTGCCTCGCTGGTTAATGGAATCGTGTCCATAACAATCAGACTTTTCAAGGATGATTCTATTATCCTGTTTACTGCCGGGCCGGAAAGGACAGGATGTACGCAGCAGGCATAAACCTCTTTGGCCCCTTTTTCAGTAAGCGCATCTGATGCTTCGATTAATGTGCCGGCAGTATCTACCATGTCATCAAGAATAACCGCAGTCTTCCCATTTACATCTCCAACAACAGCCATTGCTCTTGCCTGATTCGGTGCATCCCTGCGTTTATCGATAATGGCAAGATCTGCATGAACCCGTTTTGCAAAGGCCCTTGCTCTTTCAACACCGCCCGCATCAGGCGACACAATGACCAGATCGTTTAAAAAGTTCTCCTTTATATAATCAAGGAGAACCGGGGCCGCAAAAAGGTTGTCCACAGGAATGTTGAAAAATCCCTGAATCTGGCCGGCATGTAAGTCCATGGTGATAATCCTGTCAGCACCGGCAGTTGTCAGCATGTCCGCGACCAGTTTGGCGCTGATAGGAACTCTGGGGGCTACTTTTTTGTCCTGGCGGGAATATCCGTAATAAGGGATTACCGCCGTTATCCTGCTTGCAGAAGCACGCTTCAGCGCATCAATCATGAGAAGCAGCTCAACCAGAGTGTCGTTTACAGGGCGGCATGTTGACTGAAGAATGAAACAATCTTTGGCTCTTACATTTTCATCGATTTCAATCTGAACTTCACCGTCACTGAACGTTTTTACCTTTGCTCCACCAAGGGGTTGTTCAAGATATGTGCAAACTTTTTCTGCAAGATCAGGGTTTGAATTTCCGGAAAAAATTATCATCCCGCCCATAAAAATATCCCCATATAAAGTATAGAACTAAAATCTGTGCTACCTGGCTGGGGCGGGAGGACTTGAACCTCCGAATGCAGGAATCAAAATCCTGTGTCTTAGCCACTTGACGACGCCCCAGTATAATATTAAAAAATAATTATTGCGGGCAGTTAAATGATTATATCCGCAATAAAAATCTGATCATTGCTGTTATGTGAAAGGAAGCTGTGTGCTTTTTCAGCTTTGTCTGAATCAGAAAAAAGGCCGAATACCGTCGGTCCGCTTCCTGACATAAGGCTTCCCCTCGCACCAAGGTCTATAAGTGACTTTTTTGCTTTATTAATGAAAGGATGCATGGATACCGTAACCGTCTCCAGATCATTGCATAAATGTTCCTCTGCATTAAATAATATTTTATTAAAAAGAGTACATTTAATTTTTTTTTCACACTTTGTCAATCTTAAATTCAGATTTTTATAAACCTCGGCAGTTGAAATGTTAATCCTTGGATTTATAAGTAAAATATGCTGCGGTTCAAGGTGGTCGTATTTTTCAAGTTTTTCACCTATTCCTGTAGCTATTGAGGGTTTTCCAACTATAAAAAAAGGGACGTCTGCTCCCAGTGAAAGTCCCATGGCCATAAGCTCTTTTTCGGAAAATGGCATGCCGTACCGCTGATTCAGGCTTAAAAGTACAGACGCCGCATTGCTGCTGCCGCCCCCAAGCCCGCCTCCCACGGGAATGTTTTTTTCAATAGAAATGCCCACACCCTCCTGTTTGCCCAGTTTTTTAAAAAAGATGGTTGCCGCTCTGCATGCCAGGTTGGTTTCATCTTCCGGGACATTTTCATGGCTGCATGACACAGAAATTTTTTCCACATTAAAATTGAGTGAAATCTTATCATAAAGACTGATACAGCACATAAGTGTACAAAGGGTATGATATCCGTCATGCCTTTTGCCGGTTACTGCCAGAAACAGATTGATTTTTGCCGGTGAAGGTATATGTGAATAATTTGACTGCGTACGCGTAATTTCCACTCCTGAAGCCTTATTTGACAATCTTTATGACAAAGAACCCCACGTGTATCCTTTTGATCAACATATTAAAAGGCGCATTTTTTTTTATCTTGCCGATAATGGTGTTGTACTCCTGAGCGGTGGTTATTGGTGCCCGATTTATTTCCTTGATGATGTCACCGCGCCGGAGACCGGCCTTTGCCCCTTTACTGTTTTTGATGACATTTGAAATCATGACGCCGGATGTTTCAGGAATCTGGTACCGGTCCGCTGTTTCCGGTGTCAGGTCTATCACCTGAACACCAATCTCGTCATCGGACGCCTTTGTAGTCTCTTTTGAAGAAAATATGGTGTCATCCATCCGGCCGATTTTAACTTTAAATGTTTTTTTCTTACCCGCACGCAAAATATCAATTTTAACCACGTTTCCTATGTCCGTACTGGCAATCAGGGAAGATAGCGCCCGATTGGTTTCAACTTTTATGCCGTTTACGGAAAGTATAATATCGTGGGGTTTGATTCCTGCCGCATCTGCCGGAGTGCCCTGGAAAACCTCAGCTACCAGTACACCCTTGCCGGATTTAATCCCATAATACTCGGCCAGTTCTTCATCAATATTCTGGATTGTTACTCCCAAAAGGCCCCGTTTTACCTCACCATGGTTTTTCAGTTGATCAATAATCCTTTTTGCCAGGTTCACCGGAATAGCAAAACCGATTCCATGTCCGCCGGCAACGATGGCGGTATTAATGCCCACCACCTCACCATCCATATTTATCAGGGGGCCTCCACTGTTCCCCGGATTAATAGAGGCATCTGTCTGAATAAAATCATCATACGGCCCGGATCCGATAACCCTGCCCTTGGCGCTGACAATTCCTGCTGTAACCGTCTGTTCCAGGCCAAAAGGACTTCCGATGGCAACAACCCACTGCCCCACCTGAAGCACTTCTGAATCGCCAAATTTTAAATGGGGAAATGGGTCTTTTGACTTTATTTTTATTAAAGCCAGATCGGTCTTGGGATCGCGGCCCTCGATCTCCGCATCAAATTCATTCCCGTTTTTTAACTTAACTTTGATTTTATCCGCGCCTTCAACAACATGGTTGTTTGTTACAATATATCCGTCTTTTGTTATAAGAAATCCCGACCCAAGACTTCTCTGCTTGTGATTCCTCTGCTGTTCATCACCAAAAAAATCCTGAAAAGGATCATCCTGGCCAAATGGATTTCTGTTGAAATGACGGAATGCTCTGCCGCCGTCTTTGATGGTTTTTTCCGTTCTGATATTCACCACAGCCGGGCTCACCGAATCTGCCAGATTGCTGAAACTTTCAGGTACAAAAAACCCCGATGTCTGCCTGGCATCTGCCGGCAAATAAAAACATAAAAGCGTTAAAAGACCGGCGGTTAAGTAAATCAGGCAATAAAAACAGTTGAAGGCATCAGGTTTAATTTTATTGGATGTCATGATTGTTTCCCATTGTTGCATTTTTTATTAAAGGTAAAAACCGGGTACATTTATCACTTTTCCTTTTCCGCAACATACATTATTCTCAAATCATGCAGCATATTTTTCAGCAGCTTGTCTTCATCACCGGTTAAATTTTTCCGGGTTTTCTCCTCAAGCATTCCCAGAATATCAATTGTCTGTTTGGCAATGAGAAGATTTTTTACTTTTTGGCCAGAAGCCGGGTCTTCAATCATGCCAAGATGGACAAGGGCGGATGAATTCAGAGAAAAGATAAATGTGGAAAAGTTGATTTCCGGCATTTGAGACCGGGATCGGGCTTCACCTGAAGGATCTTTTGATTGGCTGTCTTTTAAAATAAAATCGTTGCTTTCATCTGTCATGACCGACCTCCTGTTAAATTATAATTCAAGAACGGTTACATCCTTTATTATGGACAGTGCACGAAGTTTTTCAAGGATATCATCCGGCATGGGTGTATCTGTCCGGAGGAAAATTATATTATTGACACCGTCCTTATCCTGTCCCACCTGCATTCGGGCGATATTGATGCCATTTTCACCCAGTATCGTTCCGATGCTGCCGATTGCACCGGGTTTGTCAAGATTATGGATAAGGGCAAGATGTCCCATGGGGACCATCTCTACACTGAAATCATTGATTCTGACAACCCGCGGATCATTTTTACCAAAAATGGTACCGGCAACAATAGTTGTCATTTCTGTTGTTATGACTTTTACTTTGATCATGTTTGAGTAGTCAGACGATTCACTGCTTGATGTCTCTGTTACATTTATTCCCATATCTTTAGCAAGGACCGGTGCATTAACGGAATTTACATCATCGGTGACCAGTGGTGCCAGGAGTCCTTTAACAACGGATGTGGTAACCGGTGACAGGTCAAGCCCCTGGAAGTCACCGGAATATTCAATAGCGATTTCCTTTAACGGTCCGTTGCAGAGCTGTGCCTGCAGGCAACCCATCCTGTCTCCAAGAGAAAGAAACGGACCGAGTTTTTTCAGCAGGTCACCTGTGACAGACGGCACGTTAACCGCATTAATGACCGTATCGTTTTTCAAATATTGAATGATCTGATCAGCCACAGCCACAGCCACATTTGTCTGGGCTTCACTGGTGGATGCTCCAAGATGCGGTGTGCAGATAACCTGATCAAGTTCCAGAAGGGGGATTTTCCCTGGGGGTTCGGTTTCAAAAACATCCAGTGCAGCGCCTGCAACCTTCCCGGAGGTGATGGCATTATAAAGATCTGACTCGTCAACAATGCCGCCGCGCGCGCAGTTAATGATCATGACACCGTCTTTCATCTGATCAAATGCTTCCTTGTTGAGAAGGCCTGTGGTCTGCTTCAATTTGGGCACATGAATGGTTATATAATCGGATTGTCGGTATAACTCTTCCAGTGTGACGCTTTCAAACCCGGCCTTTTCAATCCGTTCGGGTGTAACAATGGGATCATAAATGACCACGCGCATCTTTAATCCCCGTGCGCGGTCGGCAGCAATGGAGCCGATATTTCCAAAACCGATGACGCCGTAGGTTTTATTCAATACTTCCCGGCCCTGAAGTTTCTTTTTATCCCAGCGGCCTTCTTTTAACGATGAGGTTCCCTGGGGGATGTTTCGGGTCAATGTCATCATCATGGCAATGGCATGTTCAGCTGTTGTTACGGTATTTCCGCCAGGTGTGTTCATAACGGCCACACCATGTTTGGTGGCAGCCGGTATATCAACATTGTCAAGGCCGATGCCCGCACGCCCCACAACTTTCAGTTTTTCTGCAGACGCAAGAAGATCTTCCGTCACTTTTGTGGCACTCCGGATGGCAAGCGCATCATAGCCTGCTATAATCTCTTTAAGTTCCTCAGGGGACAACCCTGTTTTTACATCAACCTCGATTCCCTCTTCATCTTCAAACATTTTGATCCCGGTTTCCCCGAGATTGTCGCTCACAAGTACTTTCATTGTAAATCTCCTAATATATTTGGCATACAATTTATTCTGGATGGACACTAAGTAAGTGATTCATGACAACTAAAAACTATTATATATAAATAATTTGGTTTAAAATCGCAAGTATTTAATTTGTTTGTTCAATTACGAATAAAGAAAGGCATTGCCGGTCTGATGTTAAAAGTCGTTAAGCAGGCAGAAAATGTCTGATCAAAGAGAAGCAATAACAAAAACCCCGACTGAAAAATTCAACCGGGGTTTTTTAAAAATTCTGTATATCAGCGGTTATACTTCAGGACGCGGCAACACCCCTGCCCGTTCTGCAATTTCAGGGACTTTGTGTTCCCATTCAATTGCCATCAGGTGAACACCTGCAATGCCCTTCATCTCTTTAAATTCTTCAATCTGTTCACAAGCCATTTTAATTCCCTCATCAGCAACTTTGCCTTTTTTGGCTCCTTTAAGACGGTCAATGATTTCATCAGGTACATCCATTCCGGGAACTTTGGCTTTCATGTATTTGGCCATACCAAGGCTTTTCATGGGGGTTACACCGGGAAGAATATAGGTCTTTTCCGTAAGGCCCATGTCATTGGCGCGTTTTACCCATTCCCTCATTTTTTCCATGTTGAATACACACTGGGTCTGGATAAAATCCGCACCTGCCGCTACTTTTTTTGCCAGCCGGTGAACTCGCCATTCAAATGGTTCGGCAAACGGATTGGCAGCAGCGCCAATAAACAGTTTGGGCGGTACGTCAATATCAGCACCACCGAGAAATTTTCCTTCATCCCGCATTTTTTTGATCATGGAGACAAGCTGGATGGAGTCAATATCATAGACACCCTTGGCATTGGGATGGTCGCCAAACTGCTGATGGTCACCGGAAAGACAAAGAATATTATGTATGCCGTGTGCATAAGCGCCCAGGATATCCGACTGCATGGCCAGGCGGTTGCGGTCCCTGCAGACCATCTGGTAGTTGGGTTCAAGTCCTTCTTCCTTCACAATCAAGGCCGCGGCCCAGCTGGACATGCGCACCATGGCGGTCTGGTTGTCTGTAATATTTACCATGTCCACATTACCGATCAGCGGCTGCGCTTTTTCCCTGACATGCTCTACATTCGCTCCCCGGGGTGGTCCTATTTCGCCGGTAAATGCAAAATGACCGGCCTTTAAGATTTTTTCGAGATTGCTTCCTGATTTCATTTCCATATTAAAATTTCCCCTTTAGTGTGATAAAGGAATTGTCTTTCGTTTATTTCTTATTCTTCAAAGTTTGGAAATACGCCCTGATTGCGGCAGATGCTCCGTGCAAATGCAATCATGTCCGGGATGTCAATTCCAAACGGACAATAACACCGTGTGCAGAGAACGCATTTTCCCCATACAATTTCCCGGATATCTTCCAGCTCGGC
>JAUXDD010000064.1 GCA_030618465.1 Desulfobacteraceae bacterium | reverse complement strand
TGTTTTCAGGTATTATCGTGGATGTGCTTTTTGATCATTTCCTCTCCGTTCACTGGTCTAAATTTTCAACTGTTGGCAGGCAGGAATTTATCGAGGACTGCCATCAATCATTGAGCATTACCATTCCGAATTTGCCGGCAAGTTTCAAACGACTTTTACCGATCCTCATAGACTATGATATTTTGGATTCGTATATTTCTCTGGACGGCATCGACCATGCGCTTTATCGTATTGACCGGCGTTTTAAAAGAGAAACAACCCTTTGCGATGCTGTAACCGATATTGAAAACCATTATGAAGAACTGGAAACCTGCTTTCTCGATTTTTTCCCGGATATTTGTTTATTCACCGATTCTCATCTTTTTAAATGTGTTTATAAGTCCATTGGTTGAGCTGTCATGCGTGCTGACCGGATCGTCATTTTCAAGCTCCGGCAGAATATTCTTTGCCAGCTGTTTGCCCAGTTCAACCCCCCATTGATCAAAACTGAAAATATTCCAGATTACGCCCTGGACAAAAATTTTATGTTCATACATGGCAATGAGGTTGCCCAGCGTTTTGGGTGTCAGCTTTTTGTATAGAATGGAGTTGGTGGGATTGTTGCCTTTGAATACTTTAAAGGGAAGTATTTTTTCAATTTCAGCATCCGGCAAACCGCCGGCTGTTAGTTCTTTAAGTACCTCGCCTTTAGTCTTTCCTTTCATCAGGGCTTCGGTTTGTGCGAAAAAATTTGAAAGGAGAATGATATGGTGGTTGCCCATATCATTCAACGGCATGGCCGGGGCCAGGAAGTCGGCTGGAATCAGTCGGGTCCCCTGGTGAATGAGCTGGTAAAAGGCATGCTGACCGTTTGTGCCCGGCTCTCCCCAGATAATCGGGCCGGTCTGATAATTGACTTCGTTGCCGGATCGGTCCACATATTTCCCGTTGCTTTCCATATTCCCCTGCTGCATGTATGCCGGGAACCGGTGCAGATACTGGTCATAGGGCAGCAGAGCCTCTGATTCCGCTCCAAAAAAGTTGTTGTACCAGATGCCGACAAGCGCAAGGATGACCGGGATATTTTTTTCAAAGGGCGCTGTTTTAAAATGCGTATCCATTTTGTGGGCGCCTTCTAAAAGTTCAATAAATCTATCATAGCCGATATAGCATGCGATTGAAAGTCCGATGGCTGACCACAATGAGTATCGTCCGCCCACAAAATCCCAGAACCTGAACATGTTTCCAGGATCAATGCCGAATGCTCTGACTTTTTCCTCATTTGTTGAGATGGCTACAAAATGTTTTGAGATAAGCTGTTCATCTTTAGCTGATTCAAGGAACCAGTTTCGTGCTGTCAAAGCATTGGTAATGGTTTCCTGGGTGGTGAAGGTTTTTGATGCAATCATGAAAAGCGTTGTTTCAGGATTGAGCGGTTTTAATGTTTCGGCGATGTGGCTGCCGTCAATATTTGAAACAAAATGAACGTCAAGGGACTCTTGCCCATAATGCTTTAATGCCCCGGTTACCATGACAGGCCCGAGGTCTGAACCGCCGATGCCGATGTTAACAATATCTGTGATCGACTTTCCGGTATATCCTTTCCATTGCCCGGACCTGATGTTTTCGGAAAATGCTTTCGTCTGATTCAGGACGTAAACAATTTCAGGCATCACATCCACACCGCCGGTTGCCACCGGCCTGCCTGACCTGTTTCTTAATGCTGTATGCAGGACCGCCCTGTTTTCAGTTTCATTGATTTTTTCACCGTCAAACATTTTTGCTATGGCATCGCTCAGATCTACTTCTTCTGCCAGTTCGAGAAGCAGGGTGAGGGTTTCATCTGTAATGATGTTTTTTGAAAAATCGAGAAGTATGTCATTTAAACGGATGGAATACCGGTTAAAACGATCACTGTCCTTTTCAAAAAGGGTTGTCATCTGAACGGATCGCATCTGTTCAAAATGGTTTTGCAGCTTCCGCCAGCTTTTTGTTGATGTTGGATTTATTTTTTTCAGCATGATTCCGGATTATAGTATATTTAACCAGGTTAATCCAGCCAATTTTATACTTACATGGATTAACAATTGGTGCGACTTTGTCGTTGACATATCATCACAGAGTGTTAGTAAAGTTTAAGTCAGATCCATTTTTAAAAAATAAGAAATAAAATTTCCGGCTGGTCATTTTTTTAACACGAAACCGGTTTTTAACACGAAACCGGAAACTCAAAGAAATATTCAATTATAAGGTGAGTCATGAAACTTTCCGGAAAAACAGCCCTGGTACTCGGGGGCGTTAAAGGAATCGGCAAAGAAATCGGGCTGGCCCTGTCAAAAACAGGTGTTAATGTTGCCCTGACCTATTATGACTGGGAAGAGCATCTGGACGATATGAAGAAAGATTTTGCAGAAACCGGTAATCCACACCTGATTCTGAGAACGAATCTTCTTGAGACGGAAACGATTCCGGGCCTTATTTCAAACGTCATCAATCGTTTCGGCCGCCTTGACATCCTGATCAATAATATTGAACGGGGAGGGTGGCCTGTTGTTCATGGCCAGTATAACAGGAAGCAATGGGACATGGAAATGGCCACCACGTTGCGGGCCAAATTATGGGTTTTTGAAGAATCCCTTCCCTATCTCAAAAAATCAGGCGACGGGGTTGTGATCAATTTTTCATCCATAGCTGGTATTGTGGGGAGGTCCGGCCCTGCCAGTTATGTTTTTAATGACGGATATGCGGCGGCAAACCGTGGTATCAGCCTCCTGACTGAAACATGGGCGCGGATGGCAGCGCCGGATGTGCGCGTTAATGAGATTATGCTCGGTCTGTTTGAAACCCGGCATGCTGAAAAAACAAGGGGGTGGGAGCTTTTAAATGATGATCAAAAAAAGGACATTATTGATCATATCCTGCTTGGTCGAACCGGGAATATGGATGATATTGTGAAGACGGTCATGTTTTTGATAAAAGATGCGCCGTATATGACCGGCAGCGTTATTAAGCTGGACGGTGGATACACACTCGGCGGTGAAACAGTGGCTCCCATGCCGGAAGGTGAAGATGATGTTTAAATGACATCTTACCTCAGTCGGATTTTTTTTGTTTTAATCCCCCAGAGGTATAGTTTGATCCATGAAAAACCAAATTTCATCAGCTCAACATCTTCGGATTTTATCTTTTTCTGAATATCGGCCTTAACTTTGTATCGCTTTAGAAAGCTGCTGTTAAATACAAAATCGCGAAACATGTCTGTATTGTAAGCTGCCATAAAAGCCATTTTTCCCTTGGGACCGTCAGGACCATGGGGTCCCCAGGGGTCGGTCTGGAAGAGAGCTTTGACATCTGCCCAGCGCGCGGTCATTTTATTATAAATATCAGATTCCTGGTCAATAGCCCATGTTTTTGTGGTCAATGTCTGTTTTTCATACTGGCCGAGACAGAAATCCGGGGGCCTGAAAAAATGAATGCGTTTCGCTTTTTTGGTTTCAGCATCAAACAGCATTCCCAGTTCCAGGGGAAAGGTGCGACATGAATCCGACCGGTCAGGGTATACGGAACAGCCTGATTGAGATAGAAACGGGCAGGTCTTTTCTTCATTTTCCACCATGCTGAGCAACACAGCCGGGAAATAACTGTCGGGACGTATAACAATATCCACATATTTTTCCAGAAACTGATCTGAAGAGATGCCGAGATTGTTTTTTAACCTTATAACATCATAGGGATATAAAAAAAGATTCAGGTTGCGGCAGCATTTATTGAAACAATCAAGGCCGGAGTGACAGCGGAATGAAAAAGGTTCATTTTCTGAGAGCTGTTTACCGGGAAGGTCGTCAATACTATTTTCATCAATATACTTCAATTTTACTCCTTGTGAAAAAGTGTTAGCCGGTCAGCCAGTTGGCCGGTTTGCCTGTTAAATAAGGTTGCAGTCATCTTTATACAGGTTAACCGGCAAACCGGATTTAGTCGGCGAGCCCTGCCAGCATCTGCGCAATCGTCATTTTAAATTTTGAAGCAATACCCAATGATTGTTTCAACCTGTTTTCCAGACCGGCCATTTCAACATAAAAAGGAGTTCGGTCAAACGTGTAATAGGCTTTTTCTTTGCGTTGCTCTGTAAAGGCTTCGCATCCTGGACTCCGAACAGGGATCTGTCCGGGCCTGCCAAGTTCATGGGGCATCCCGTGCAGCCGGCAGATCATCGGCCGATATTCATACAGGATGCACATGCCGTCAAAATTAAGGGGGCACATCAGGCGGATGGTGGCCTCTTTTTTTTCAAGCTCATCGGTTTTCCGGCATACGTCAAAAGCCTTTTCAGACACGGTGATCTGCTGTTTGTTCTCAAGTGTTTTATATCCCTCCAGAATATAAAAATATTCCAGGTGTGTGTGATGATGGAAACGTGTGAAACAGCAATTGTTTATGCAGCCTTCACAATTAAATCCATAAAGATCTGCAACCGCATTATATTTCTTGTCCATTGATGCAAAGTGTGTTTTCAACTCAGTGAGGAAGGGCGCATACCGGGCAGATGTTATTTTCAGATTGTTAAACAGAATTTTTTGGGTGGGTAAGGTCATGCCGGCACAGATTAAACCACAGGTGAAGGGAAAAACAGTTTTTCATAAAGGTTCAAGGCGTGTCTGTCAGTCAGACTGGCAATAAAATCACAGACAACTCTTTCAATTGGCTGGTCATCATGGTCCCATTCCCCCATATCCAGTGCATAAAGTTCTTGATCCAGTTTTTCCTTATGGGCCAGGAAATAGTTGTAAAGTTCAATAAGAATTTTTTTGGCTTTCACAAATTCCTTATGTACCTGGTCAGACCGGTAAACATTATTATACAGAAACTGTCTTAATTCGGTCATGGCGGAAAAAATATCATCACTCATTTGCAGTTTTAGTTCCTGTTCATAAATTCCACTTGAAAAAATAAGATCGCGGATCATGGTGGTGGCCCGTTCAGAATGGGTCAGCCCGAGTATTTTAATACATGATTCCGGAATCTGGGTTTGCCGTATGACGCCGCTTCGAATGGCGTCATCCAGGTCGTGATTCAGGTAAGCCATAATATCGGCAAAGCGGACGATTTTCCCTTCAACCGTACTTGCCACTTTATCCGGGTCAGAAGGCATGATTTCACCATGCCCCTTGGAATGTTTCAAGATTCCGTCACGTACTTCAAAAGTGAGGTTCAGTCCGTTTCCGTTTTTTTCCAGCACATCAACAACACGCAGGCTCTGCATGGTGTGAGAAAAATCCGGTGAATATATTTCTTTAAGGGCGGATTCGCCACTGTGGCCGAACGGCGGATGACCCAGATCGTGACCCATGGCAATAGCTTCAGCCAGGTCTTCGTTTAGCCTCATGGCACGGGATATGGTTCTCGCTATCTGGGAAACCTCGAGCGTATGGGTGAGCCGGGTTCGATACTGGTCACCCAGGGGGGAGAGAAACACCTGGGTCTTATGCTTCAACCGCCTGAAAGCATAGGAATATACTATCCGGTCACTGTCCCTTTGAAACACCGTGCGAATAGGACAGGACTCTTCATTTTTTATGCGTCCCCTGGATTCAGAGCTTAAGCATCCAAAAGAAGACATAAAACTTTTTTCACGATTCTCAAATTTTTCCCGAATCGTTCCCGAATCGGCATTGATTTTAACAGTTGAATCATTCATTGCTTTAAACAGTAAAAAAAACAAAAAGTCTATTTTATTGATGCAATCGTCAAAAGTATAATGGAGACTTTTTAAGACGCTATCTATTATTCACAGGCAAAAATATTTGTAAAGAAATATTTTATTGTTTTTAGAGATGATTAAACGTATTAAAAAAGAATGAACGGACATCATCTCATTTTGGGGGAAATTGAAGATATTATCACGGGAGTGATTCTGCCGGATACCCATGATGAGAGATACCGCCAGAACCTGGCACGTTTTTTTCTGGAAAAAAAAGGATATTTGCCGGATGATATAATACCCCGCGTTGATCTGGCCGTAGCCGCAGGGGATAGAAAAGCCATTGTCAAGGTTGATTTTTTAATCACCCTTTCAGAAAAGATCTGTATGATAATCAGGTACGGTCCAGGTTCTATAGTGACAAGGCGCCGGCCTTCTCTGGCTGCATCCAGACTGGTGGCAACATATCAGGTGCCGGTTGTTGTTGTGACCAATGGTGAGGATGTGGAGGTTATTGACGGTAGTAGCGGGACAGTGACATCTATCGGTTTTGAATCAATACCTTCCAGGAAGGCGCTGATCAAGCTGGCAGAGAACAGACACTTTGAAAAGATTTCCAAAAATAAGGCTGAAATGGAATCAAGGATTGTGTACATATTTGAAGTTGACGGAGTATGTGACTGTGATGACAGCGTTTGCATGTTATAATGGACACTAGTGAACATTATGAACTATGAATACTTCATGGAAAAAGCGTTGGTCCTTGCAGAAAATGCGCTTTCACAAGGCGAATTTCCTGTGGGATGTGTTATTGTATATAATGATGAGGTTATTGTCGATGGTTTCAGGGAGGGTACGGTCGATGGTGGTGACAATGAAATTGACCATGCGGAAATTGTTGCATTAAGACACCTGTATGAACTGGATTTGAATATTGATGATAAAAATAAAATATCTATTTTCAGCACACTGGAACCCTGTCTCATGTGTTATGGCGCCATACTTCTAAGCGGCATAGGCGAAATCGTATATGCGTATGAAGATGTTATGGGAGGCGGTACCGGATGCAATTTAAAGGTACTCAGCCCCTTGTATGCCGAACACCAGATCACCATCATGCCCGATATACTTCGCGATAAAAGTCTGCGGATCTTTAAATATTTTTTTTCAACCCCTGATAATAATTACTGGAGAGGCAGTCTGCTGGAGAAATACACACTGGGGCAGTAGATCGTAATGAACCATCCATTAATTTAATTGAATTTTCTTCTTGCATTTCTTTATGTTGCCGTATAAAGTACGCGATTAATTTGCTGTATTACATCCGAGTAATTCAGGGATTTGTATGGACTGGAAAATTGTTCAGATTTTCAGATAGTTAATTATCAGGGATAAGAATGGGCTAAATTAAAAGCGACGGGTTTATAAAGTCACTTGCCTGTATTTTATTCCTGAGGGTTTGTTGAACAGGAACCCTATGGGACAGGAGGTGTAAGAATAAAAAAACCAAACCGGAATGGTACACGGACAAACATCAACAGAAATATTAGAGCGAGGGAAGTGCGGGTAATTGATCCGGATGGAAATCAGCTCGGAATTCTTCCAATTCACCATGCGCTTGCTTCGGCAGGCGATTTTGATCTTGATCTGGTTGAAGTTTCTCCAAATGCAAATCCTCCTGTCTGCAAGATAATGGACTATGGTCGCTATAAATATGAAATGACCAAAAAGCAGCAGGATGCAAAAAAGAAGCAGACAACCTTTCAGATAAAAGAAATTAAACTTCGTCCCAGAACCGATGAACATGATCTGCAGATCAAGATTGATCGCATGAGAAAGTTTTTGAACCGGAAGGACAAGGTTAAAGTAACGGTCATGTTCCGGGGGCGTGAGATTGCACTTTCCCAGCGTGGCAGGGAGTTGCTTGCACTGGTAGAAGAAAAGACTGAGGATATTGCCGTTGTGGAGCAGAGACCCAGATTTGAAGGTCGTATCATGACAATGTTCCTGTCACCAAAGTAGATTGTCATTACACATCGTTATTTTTGTCGAAGGCGGCTTGATTAGCTGCCGGAGCAAATTGAAGGTATATAATGTGAATGATATGGCGCGTGTTCATACTCGCGCCATATGTGTTTTATAAGATTTATTTGATTTATCAGTATGATATGGAGAAATAAATAATGCCAAAAATAAAAACAAACAGAGCGGCCGCAAAGCGTTTTAAAAAAACCGGGACTGGAAAATTCGTTTACAGAAAGTCACATGCAAGCCATATATTAACAAAAAAAACCACAAAGCGTAAACGAACACTGCGTAAGGGGCATATTGTTGACAAAACAAACAGGAAAGAAGTAAGGCTGTTGCTTCCCAACTGGTAAGCATGGTGTTGCTTAATTCCCCCGTGACGAAGTGACACCTTAAGTGGTTAAGAAATTATGCTGTTTCATCCGCCAGGACTGAAACTGTTTGCCCGTTTTCCGATTAGCCTTTAACACTACCGACCAACCGGCAAACTGGCAAACTGGTGAACCGGCGAACTGAATACAAGGAGATAGATTATGAGAATTAAAAGAGGATATAAAGCAAGAAGACGGCGGAATAAGGTTTTGAAGCTTGCGAAAGGATTCAGGGGAGGCAGAAGCAAGCTTTTTCGTACTGCCGCCGATGCAGTGGATAAGTCACTTATGTATGCGTACCGTGACCGCAGAGTACGCAAGCGTGACTTCAGAAGGCTCTGGATTGCAAGAATCAATGCAGCCGCCCGTATGAATAACATGAGTTACAGTAAGTTCATCCATGGATTGAAGCTTGCCAATATTGAAATCGACAGAAAAGTTCTTGCCGATCTGGCTGTGTCTGATCCGTCCGGATTTGAGCATATAGCGGGAATGGCAGCACAGAAATTATAAATTATTGATGTGGTTTAATAATTACCGGTGGATACATTTATTGCTATATTGAGCTTGAAAAGTGGATAAAACAATAGATCAGATTTACGAAGAAGCACTGAATGAGCTTGCTGCTGCAGATATTGAAACGGTTACAGACCTTTCTGTCCGATATTTGGGAAGAAAGGGAATTATTACTCAATTTTTGAGAAATATTTCAAAGCTTCCAAAAGAGATTCGTCCGGAGGCAGGGAAAAGAGCAAACCAGGTTAAATCAGATCTGGAAAAGAAATTCAGAGAGGCTGTAGAACAGGTTGAATCAAAAACATCCGGCCCTGTTGATGGGATTGATGTTTCTCTTCCGGGGAGACCGGCCAGACCCGGGATTTTACACCCGATCACGCAGATTACGCTTGAGATTTGTGACATATTTTCGCGGCTGGGATTTGATATCGCTGAAGGGCCGGAAGTTGAAACAGATTATTACAATTTTGAAGCCTTGAATATTCCAAAGAATCATCCTGCAAGGGATATGCAGGATACGTTTTATATTTCTGATAACATAGTTCTTCGGACGCATACATCGCCAACCCAGCCACGGGTCATGCAAAAACAATCGCCACCAGTCAGGATTATTGCCCCCGGGAAGGTTTATCGGTGCGATTCAGACATCACCCATACCCCCATGTTCAACCAGGTGGAAGGCCTCCTGGTTGATGAGAACGTCTCTTTCGGGGACCTTAAAGGGGTATTGACAATATTTATTCACCAGATGTTTGATGCTGAAACCAGCCTCAGGTTCCGCCCCAGTTTTTTTCCGTTTACCGAACCCAGTGCTGAAGTGGATATGAAATGCGTCATATGCAGGGGGGAAGGTTGCAGGGTATGTTCCCATACAGGCTGGCTTGAGATTCTCGGAGCAGGCATGGTTCATCCGGCTGTATTTGAAAATGTGGGGTATGACATAAAAAAATATTCAGGCTTTGCTTTTGGGATGGGAGTGGAGCGTATTGCCATGCTGAAATATAAAATTGATGACACCCGGAAATTTTTTGAAAATGATATCCGGTTTTTGAGGCAGTTTTAATATGAAAGTGAGTTTGAGCTGGTTAAACGAATATGTGTCTGTTGATATGGATGTGTCAGCCCTTGCTGATGCGCTTACCATGGCCGGACTTGAAGTTGATACTGTAACAGACAGGTATGAATATTTACGCAACGTACTGACAGGACGTGTCCTTTCGGTCAGTTCCCATCCGAATGCAGATAAATTAAAAATCTGTAAGGTAGATATCGGGGAAAACGTCATTTCAGTTGTATGCGGCGCCCCGAATGTCCGGAAAGACAGCATTGGGGCGGTAGCTCTTCCCGGTATGGTTTTTCCTGATGGCAGGGTGCTTGAGAAAGGGGTTATCCGCGGCGAAGAATCAGAAGGAATGCTCTGCAGTGAGACAGAACTGGGTATCGGACCGGATGCATCCGAAATAATGGTCCTGAACAGTAATATTTCTGTGGGGATTCATCTTGCAGAGGCCCTGAATCTTTCGGACACGGTTATCGAAATTGATTTGACGCCCAACCGACCTGATTGTCTAAGTATTATCGGGATTGCCAGGGAGGTGGCAGTGTTCCAGGGCACAACGATTACATATCCCGATATCCCGATTTCAGATTCAGATAGGACCATTTTAGACTATACGTCAGTAACTATAGATGATCCGGAGCGTTGCCCGAGATATGCCGCAAAACTTGTTTTTGACATCACCGTGGCACCTTCTCCCTTCTGGCTTCAGGATCGGCTTATGTCTGTCGGGTTGCGGCCTGTCAATAATATTGTGGATATTACCAATTTTGTGATGATGGAAACCGGCCAGCCGCTTCATGCATTTGACTTTGACCGCCTTTCCGAAAACAGGATTGTGGTTCGTTGTGCTGACAAGGGGGAGACGTTTACCACGCTGGATCAGAAAGAAAGAGCGCTCACAACAAATATGCTTATGATCTGTGATGGTAAAAAACCGGTTGCCCTTGCCGGGATAATGGGCGGAATGAATTCCGAAATTGATGATTCCACAACACGCGTTTTTCTGGAAAGTGCTTATTTTGATCCTGTCTGTATTCGAAAAACGTCAAAAAAGTTAAGCTTAAATACAGATGCCTCCCACCGGTTTGAACGCGGTGTTGATCCCGCAGGTACCGTGGCGGCAATGAATCGTGCTGCACAGTTGATGGCAGAAATGGCCGGTGGAAGATTGATCGGTGGGAGCATTGATAACCATCCTGCCCCCATTTGCGCAAAAAAAATAATTCTTGATGTGAAACAGACAAATAATCGGCTGGGTACAGATCTGAACCGGTATGAAATGAGTAAATATTTGAAGTCCATCGAGTTTACCGTTGAAGATCAGGGCGATACTTCCCTTTCTGTCGTCCCACCGTTTTTCCGTGTGGATGTATCACGTCCTGAAGATCTAATGGAAGAAGTGGCACGTCTTTCAGGGTACAATAATATCCCCACAACATTTCCGCACATACCTGCTGAAGTCAGACTTCCGGTGAAGTTGTTGAGAGAAAGGGGCAGGATCAGGAACCTGATGACAGGCTTTGGATATACAGAGGTCGTGAACTACAGTTTTATCCACCCCTCATTCTGTGACAACCTGCAACTGAATGAAGACGATTCCAGAAGAAACGTTGTTGAAATTCTGAATCCCCTTACGGAGGATCAGGCTGTATTAAGGACGTCATTGATACCCGGTCTTCTCAAGACAATGCACCACAATACCTCACACCAGATAAAAAATATTAGAATTTTTGAGATTGGAAAAACGTTTTTCAGCTCAGGCAAAGATAATCAACCGGATGAAGTTGAGTTTCTTTCCGGTCTCCTGACCGGAAGTCGATTCGATCTTTCCTGGCATTTTTCAGAAACAGAGTGTGATTTTTATGATATAAAAGGCGTTGTTGAGGAGCTACTTAACAGTTTGCGGGTAGACAACATTAAATTTACATCACGTTCGGACGTGTCTTTGGACTATACACTTCCCGGTCATACAGCACAGATTTTTGCCGGTGAGGAAAGGATTGGGCAGGTTGGACGCCTTCATCCCCGGGTACTTAAACCGTTTGATTTAAAGCAAACAGCGTATATATTTGAAATCAATCTTGATTCTTTAATTCCACATATTCCGGATACCAAATTTTCAAAGTCTGTACCCAGGTTCCCTTTTATTTCGAGAGACATCACGATTATTATTGATAAAGATACCGAATCCCGGAATATACTGGAATATCTTGATAATATTGGAGAACAACTTGTAGAAGGCATTCATCTTTTTGATGTTTACGAAGGTAAGCCTGTCTCTGCCGGAAAGAAAAGTATTTCATTCCGGATTATTTACCGGTCTCCTGATCAAACGTTAGAAGATGAGCAGGTAAACAGTATACATCACGCTATTACAGGCAGACTTATAGATGAGTTCCATGCAACACTTCCTGCCTGAGGAAGGTTTATTTAAATGGAAACATTAGATATCGGTCAATCTGAAATTCCTGACAAACAGTACTTTAAGATAGGCGAAGCAAGCGCACTCGCAGACGTTAAATCCTATGTGTTAAGGTTCTGGGAAACCGAGTTTAAAGGAATAAATCCCAAGCGGACGTCCTCCGGACAAAGGTTGTACAGAAGGGTTGATGTTGAATTGATATTGCAGATAAAGTATCTCCTCCATGAAAAGAAATTTACAATCCAGGGTGCAAGACAGTATTTAAAAAAAAACAGAAAAGCCAATCTGAAAAAAAAGCCGGCATTAAATAATCTTGAAGAAATTCGTACAGAACTCCAGAGTATACTGGATTTATTAGAATAAGGTAATAATCAAAAAAAACTACATGATATTAATGGTGTTTAGGCATTGACAAAAGATTTTTTTTGTCATAATAAGCTTGAGATTAGAAGCGGGCATAGCTCAGTTGGTAGAGTACAAGCTTCCCAAGCTTGGTGTCGCGAGTTCGAATCTCGTTGCCCGCTCCAGAATGGTTTGCCTTTTCATAAAATTTGATGATGGTAGATTGATTATGTGGAATTAAGATTATGTCATGAATGGGAAATGACGATCCGGTAATTGGAAAAGGGCACCAATGGATGGTTCCTTGATTTAAGTTTCAGGTTCCACAGTATGAGGTTTATCTGGCATGATGAGGAAACGGGCAAGAGCCCGTTTTTGTATTTTTGGAGTACCGGCATGGATGCTGGTCAGGCTGATGAAACAGCAAAAAAGAAAAAAAGCAAAAGGGGACATGGAGAAAAATGGCCGTTCCGGTCTGAACAAGAAAAAAGTATCGTCACGGACTGCAGAAGAAATTGTTGAAAAAGCAAGGGCTGTTGCAGAACCGCTTTGTGATTCTACCGGAATTGAACTGGTTTATGTGGAATATCAGAGGGAGTCGAAAGGAAACATACTTCGTGTTTTCATCGACAAGCCTGGTGGAATCAAACTGGATGACTGCACACATGTCAGTCGCCAGTTAAGTGATATTTTAGATGTTTATTTTGAAACGGATGCACCGTACAGTCTGGAAGTGTCATCACCGGGTATTTCCCGACCTTTGGGAAAGAAAATGGATTTTCAAAGATTTAAAGGCGAAGTGGCAACGGTCAGAACCAGACAGCCTTTTAACGGTAAGACTAAATTTAAAGGGACCCTGATGGGAATATCCGGAGATTCTGTTAAACTCATGGTAAGTGAAGACGTTATCGTTATACCTTACAAAAATATTAAAAAAGCGGGGCTTGTTAATTATAATGGAGATTCCAGATGATAATTAGTGATATAAAACGAGTCATTGATCAGGTCAGTAAAGATAAAGGTATTGGCCCTGAAGTTCTTATTCATACACTTGAAGAAGCCCTGAAATCTGCTGCCAGAAAGAAGTACGGGAGTAAAATTGATATCGAGGCTCAATATGATGAAGAGACAGGTGAAATTGAGGTGTTCCAGTTCAAAGAGGTGGTTGAAGAAATAACTGAACCGGATCTTCAACTTATCTATGAAGAGGCGCAAAAACTTGACCCTGAATGTGAGATTGGTGACAGCCTTGGTGTGAAGATGGATACCGATGCCTTTGGACGAATTGCCGCACAATCTGCAAAACAGGTTATTATACAGAAGATGAAAGAGGCTGAAAAAAGTGCTATTTATTCCAGTTTTATCGATCGGAAGGATGAGGTTGTGAACGGAATTGTTCAGAGGATTGACCGGCGTGAGATTATTGTCAATCTCGGGCATACGGAAGCTGTCCTTCCTGCCAGGGAGCAAATCCCGAGAGAGGCGTATCGACGTGGAGATCGAATAAGAGCCATTATTATGGATGTACGGGAAGATTCACCCGGGCCCCAGGTTGTTCTTTCCAGGGTGCATCCGAATTTTATCATTAATCTGTTCCAGACGGAAGTCCCGGAAATAAGCGAGGGTATCGTCAGTATAAAAGGTGCCGCCCGTGAAGCCGGAACTCGTGCAAAGATAGCAGTAAGCACCAATGACCCTGATATTGATCCGGTCGGTGCATGCGTGGGCGTGAACGGCAGTCGTGTCCAGAATGTGGTCCAGGAGCTCAGGGGTGAAAAAATTGATATTATTCCATGGCATCTTGATTCTGCTAAATTTGTGTGTAATGCACTGTCGCCGGCGGAAATATCAAGGGTGATTATTGATGAGGAAAGCCGGTTAATGGAAGTGATTGTTCCTGATGAGTACCTGTCCGTGGCTATTGGAAAAGGGGGACAGAATGTACGTCTGGCATCAAAACTAACCGGCTGGCATCTTGACGTTCAGAGTGAAAGCAAATACAGCCAGGAGATGAAGGATGGATATGATTCGCTGCTTAAAATTCCAGGTGTTAATGCGGGACTGGCGGACGCTTTGTGTGAAAAAGGATTATTTTCAATAGAAGAGATGAGTAATGCTTCTGTCGAAGATTTGATTCAGATTCAGGATATCAGCGAAGAAAAAGCACAGGAACTGATTGATGGTGCACAGGATATCCTTGAAGAAATGGTTGAATCCGGTGAAGAGGTAGATGAAGAACATGCCCCGGAGGATTTGGATGTTCAGAAAGAATCCGGTGAAGAGGTAGATGAAGAACAGGCC
>JAUXDD010000071.1 GCA_030618465.1 Desulfobacteraceae bacterium | reverse complement strand
CCCCTTAATCCGCTGTGCTTTGTTATTGCTGCCGTTAATGTCGTCTTGCCGTGATCAATGTGACCTATTGTCCCTACATTTACATGCGGCTTCGATCGCTCAAATTTCTCTTTTGCCATTTTATATGCCCTTCCTTGAATCCGGTTATACCAATCTGTTAAATTATTTTATTCAGAAAAATTTTCAACTTCTATTACCAGCGAAAATGTGCAAATGCTTTATTTGCATCAGCCATCTTATGAGTGTCTTCCTTCTTTTTGATTGAAGCCCCTCTTTCATTGGATGCATCCAAAAATTCCGATGCGAGTTTATTGGCCATATTTTTTTCTGATCGTTTTCTGGCAAAATCAATAATCCATCTGATCGCCAAAGCTGTTCGACGTGAATGCCTTATCTCTGTCGGCACCTGGTACGTTGACCCGCCTACGCGCCTGGATTTGACCTCCACAGCCGGCCTGACATTTTCCACAGCCTTTTCAAATGTTTTGAGGGGTGATTCACCGGTTTTTTCTTCAATAATGTCAAATGCTTTATATAGTATTGAATCGGCTGTACTTTTCTTTCCATCCCGCATGATAGAACAGACGAACTTTGACACCAGTTTGCTGTTATATTTTGAATCCGGAATTATCGGCCTCTCCGGGACCTCTCTTCTTCTTGGCATAAGTCACACCATTTTTCTGAATTAAAAATTACAATACATCATGCTTCAAAATAAAAAAAACCGGATAAACATCACCGGATTTTTTATATAATTGCCTTTTTATTTAGGTTTCTTGGCCCCGTATTTGGATCTACCCTGTTTTCTATCTTCAACGCCAAGGGTATCAAGGGTACCTCTTACAATATGATACCTTACACCCGGCAAATCTTTTACACGGCCCCCGCGCACAAGAACAACCGAATGCTCCTGGATATTATGACCAATACCGGGAATGTAGGCGGTGACTTCAATACCTGTAGTCAATCTCACCCTTGCGACTTTCCGCAGTGCAGAGTTTGGCTTTTTAGGAGTTGACGTGTACACACGTGTACACACCCCTCTTTTTTGTGGACCGCCTTTAAGAGCAGGAGTGTTTGTCTTCTTTTTTATCCGCTTTCTGCCCTTTCTGACTAACTGATTAATGGTCGGCATACTTTAAGTTAACTCCTTTAAAGTTCGTCTTCACATTCCAGATGTGAAAAATAAATTGTTGTATACCAAGATGCTAAACGAAGTCAAGCATTTTATACTAAATTTATACTATTATTTCAGCTTTTACTTTTATATATACCGCGATCTGCCTTATCAGTATATTATGCTTCTTTTGGTATAGAAAAATTTAAATGTATCTGGTTTTATAAAGCGCCTGATATTATTTGCAATAACACCTTACACCCTTCTATAGTAAAACATCTTCCGATTCATCCGGTTGCGTTTCTGGATTGGCTTCTTTTTCCACATAAACATCAATATTCCGATAGCTCTCGACACCTGTACCTGCCGGAATAAGTCTTCCCATAATTACATTTTCTTTTAGCCCGCTCAAAACATCAACTTTACCGGCAATACATGCCTCCGTGAGAACTTTCGTAGTTTCCTGGAAAGAAGCAGCTGAAATAAAACTCTCGGTTGAAAGAGATGCCTTCGTAATCCCCAGAATAAGCGGTTCACCCACAGCGGGTTGTCCGCCTTTTTCAACAACAGCTTTATTTGTAGAAGCAAAAACATTACGATCAACCTGTTCTTCCGGAATAAAAATAGTATCTCCGATTTCAAGAATTTTTACACGTTTCATCATCTGTCTAACAATAACTTCAATATGCTTGTCATTTATACGCACACCCTGCAGGCGGTATACTTCCTGGACCTCATCAACCAGATAGCGCGCCAGTGCGACTTCACCCTTGATGTTTAATATATCCTGAGGATTAGCGGATCCGCCGACAATCTGCTCTCCGGCCCTGACGTAATCACCGTCCGGTACAATAATATGCTTTCCCCGGGCAATAAGATATTCTTTCTTTTCTCCTGTTTCATCAACCGGTGTAACCGTAACTTTCTGTTTACCCTTCTTGGTGGTCGCCTTGGATATGGAAACATATCCATCGATCTCACTCAATACCGCCAGTTCCTTGGGTTTTCTGACTTCAAAAAGTTCTGCAACCCTTGGAAGGCCACCTGTAATATCCTTGGTCTTTGTTGTGGCACGGGGTAATTTGGCAATCACACTCCCCGCTTTCACATGGTCATTTTCTTCAACCAGCAAAATAGCATTAACGGGCAATATGTATCTGGCCAGGCCTGAAGCACCCGGTAGTTTTACTGTATTTCCGCTTTCGTCTTTAATTGAAATCCTGGGGCGGGCATCTGACGTTTTCCCCTCGATGACAGTCCGGCTGGACATACCGGTTATCGGGTCCACTTTTTCCTGCAGGGTCATACCCGGAATAATATCACCGAACTTAACTTTTCCTTCAGATTCCGTAATAATTGGAGTTGTAAACGGATCCCATTTTGCCAGTACATCCCCGGATTTTACTTTCTGGCCGTCTTCCACAAGAATATGCGCACCATAAATCACAGAACATCGTTCGAGTTCGCGACCGGTATCACTGGCAATTAAAAATTCACCCCCACGACGTTTCATTACAATCAACTGGTTTTCAGCGTTCATTACAACCTTCAACTCTCCAAATTTAATTATACCGTCAACACGGGCTCTGATATCAGCCTGTTCAACCCTTCTGCTGGCAGTTCCGCCAATATGAAACGTACGCATTGTCAACTGGGTACCGGGCTCACCAATAGACTGGGCAGCAAGAATTCCAATCGCCTGGCCGATTTCCACATGTTTTCCGTGGGACAGATCCCTTCCGTAGCATTTTGCGCATACTCCGTTTTCAGTATTACATGTCAAAACAGATCTGATTTTTACCCTCGCTATGTTTGAATTTTCAACCAGTACTACTTTTGCCTCGTCAATCTCCTTCCCGGCCTCTACAATTACGGCATCCGTAAAGGGATCAAGGATATCTTCAAGAGCCGTCCGCCCTAATATACGCTCGCCAAGACGTTGAATGACCTCACCACCTTCCAGAAGAGATTCAACTTCAACCCCCATCATTGTTCCACAGTCAACATTCATAACAGAACAGTCCTGGGCAACATCGGCAAGACGTCTGGTAAGATATCCAGAGTTAGCGGTTTTTAACGCCGTATCAGCAAGACCCTTTCGAGCACCATGGGTTGAAATAAAATACTGGAGAACGGAAAGCCCTTCCCTGAAGTTCGCTGTAATGGGAGTTTCGATGATTTCTCCTGAGGGTTTTGCCATCAGGCCACGCATACCTGCAAGCTGCCGCATCTGGTCCTTGCTCCCTCTTGCACCGGAATCCGCCATCATAAATATGGGATTCAGTTTCTCCTTGGCTCCCTTGTCTTCACTCTCACTTTCACTCTCAATGGAAGTACTCTTCATGGACTCCATCATGGCATTGGCAATATCATCCGTTGCTTTTGCCCAGATATCCACAACCTTATTATATTTTTCACCCTGTGTTATAAGTCCGTCCGTATATTGAGTGCCTATTTCTTCAACCTTGTTTTCAGCACCATTAATAATATCCCACTTGGAATCCGGAATAATCATTGCGTCAATTGATATTGAAAGCCCTCCCAGCGTTGAATACTTGTAACCAATATCTTTGAGCCTGTCCGAAAGAATAACAGTCGCCTTGGGACCCATATTTCTGTATGCATAATCAACGAAATCACGGAGAGCCCCTTTATCCATGGTTTTGTTCACCATATCAAAAGGTATCTCATTACGCCTTTCTATCAGTTTGAAAAGATAATACCCGTCACCCGAAGTAAGAATGCTACTAACGGTACATTTGTCTAAACTATACAGTTCATCAATATCTTCATCACTTATATTGAATATTGAACTAAGCTCATTTTTCTTTAAGGGGCCAAGTACACCATTGTTATCTTTTAAAGGACTTTTAGAATATTTGTCGGCCATGTCTGAAAAAGAAGCGCCGTTGTTAATTGCCTTTAAAGCTGATACAATATCCTTTTGCCGGGATGTCATGATATGATGGAAAACAGGGATCTCATCCCGGGGAACTATTTCCCACAAAATGATCCGGCCCACAGTGGTCTCTTCACGCTTTCCGCCCATACGAACCTGGATTTTTGCATGAATATCAACGACCCCGGCATCAAAAGCAACCCGAACTTCATCGGGACTGGCAAATACCAAGCCCTCTCCTTTTGCACCGACTGCATCCCGTGTCATGTAATAGATACCGAGAACAATGTCCTGGGTAGGTACAATAATCGGTGTTCCGTTTGCAGGAGAAAGGATATTGTTCGTAGACAACATTAATACCCGGGCCTCTATCTGCGCTTCAATGGAAAGAGGTATATGGGTGGCCATCTGGTCCCCATCAAAATCAGCATTAAACGCCGTACAGACAAGAGGATGAAGCTGTATTGCCTTTCCTTCAATCAACACCGGTTCAAACGCCTGGATACCGAGCCGATGAAGCGTGGGAGCCCGGTTTAACATAACCGGATATTCTTTTACTACTTCATCCAGTGTATCCCATACTTCCGGGGATAATCGTTCAACCATTTTTTTTGCACTTTTCACGGTTGACACAAGGCCTCTGCGCTCAAGCCTGTGATAAACAAATGGTTTAAACAGCTCCAGGGCCATTTTCTTTGGTAGCCCGCACTGATGCAGCCTTAAATTCGGCCCGATGGTAATTACGGTACGTCCGGAATAATCTACCCGCTTTCCAAGTAGATTTTGACGAAAACGCCCCTGTTTACCTTTCAACGTATCACTTAATGACTTTAACGGCCGCTTATTTGTCCCGGTAACAACCCGGCCGTGCCTGCCGTTATCAAAAAGGACATCCACCGCCTCCTGCAGCATCCTTTTTTCATTGCGGACAATGATATCCGGAGCCTTTAATTCAATCAGACGTTTCAACCGGTTGTTTCGGTTAATAACCCTTCGATACAGATCGTTAAGATCGGATGTTGCAAATCGTCCCCCCTCCAGTGGTACCAAGGGACGCAAGTCAGGAGGAAGTACCGGTATGACGTCCATAACCATCCATGCGGGATCAACACCGGAATTTCTAAATGCCTCGGTAATTTTGAGGCGCTTGGACAATTTGGTTCGTTTTGCTACTGAACCTGTTTCTTTTATATCGGCTCTTAATTCTTTGCAGACTTCTTCAAGATTTGTATCTTCAAGAAGTTTTTTTATTGCTGCCGCTCCGATACCTGCTTCAAACTTCGATCCGTAAAGCTCAAGCGCTTCATGGTAAGTATCGTCTGATAATAACTGCCCTTTTGAAAGGCCGGTATCTTTTGGATCAATAACAATATAACAGTCAAAGTAAAGAACCTTTTCCAGGTTTTTAAGCGTCAGGTCCAGTACATTGCCGATCTTGCTGGGGAGGCTCTTTAAAAACCAGATATGAGAAACAGAAGTGGCAAGATCAATATGCGCCAGCCTCTCCCTTCTGACTTTTGACTTAATGACCTCAACCCCGCATTTCTCGCAGATAACGCCCCTGTGCTTCATGCGCTTATACTTTCCGCAGTTGCACTCGTAATCCTTGATGGGACCAAAAATTTTGGCGCAGAAAAGGCCGTCACGTTCAGGTTTAAAAGTCCTGTAATTTATTGTCTCAGGCTTCTTGATTTCACCACTAGACCACTCCCTGATTATCTCAGGGGATGCAAGAGAAATTTTAACACCAGAATAAAGTTCAGGGTTTGTCGGTTTGGCAAAGAAATCGTATATAGTTTCCAATATCTGCTCCTTACTTCTTTTTTTCTTCAAGAAGGTTTACGTTCAATCCCAGACTCTGCAACTCTTTTGTCAGAACTCTGAATGATTCGGGCAAACCTGGTTCAAGTACATTCTGACCCTTTACAATTTTTTCATACATACGTGTTCTGCCAGCCATATCGTCCGACTTTACGGTTAAAAATTCCTGCAGGGCATAACCGGCTCCATAAGCTTCCATCGCCCATACTTCCATTTCACCCAGACGCTGACCACCAAACTGGGCCTTTCCGCCCAGAGGTTGCTGGGTAACAAGGGAATAAGGTCCAATAGACCGGGCATGTATTTTATCATCAACAAGATGATGCAGTTTCAACATATACATTGTACCGACCGTAACTTTTTCATCAAACGCTTCGCCGCTTCGACCGTCATATAAGGTGGCCTGACCGGTGGTGCTGACAGCAGCTTCTTCCAGAAGCGCCTTAATCTCGTCTTCCTTGGCACCGTCAAAAACCGGTGTGGCCATGTGTACACCGTCTTTGTAGTCGGAAGCAAAATCAATCATATCCTCATCATTCATTTTTTCAATTGCACCAAGGGCAGCCTTCCCGTGATCGGTTTCTCCGGCAAAAATCCGCTTGAGTTTATTTCTCAAATCATCAAAAGCCTTCTCTTCGATTATTTTTTCAATCTGTGTCCCAAGAACTCTTGCAGCACGCCCCAGATGAATTTCAAGAATCTGGCCGACGTTCATTCTTGACGGAACCCCCAGAGGGTTCAATACCATATCAACAGTCGTGCCATCTTCAAAATACGGTAAATCCTCCAAAGGCATAATGCGTGATACAACCCCTTTATTTCCATGACGCCCGGCCATTTTGTCACCAACAGAGAGAATCCTCTTCATGGCGACATAAACCTTAATCATCTTTATCACACCCGGAGGAAGATCATCACCTTTTTCATAGCCGGCAAATTTATCTTCAAATTTCATTCTGCAGGTTTCACACTGGTTTCTATACAGATCAAGAACTTCATGAACTTTTTCAGTGACCGAAGAATCATTTAATACAATCCCCTCAAGCTGTGCCAGGGGAACTTCTTTTAAAGCCGAGGCTTCTATTTCTTTATCTTTGGGAATCAGCAACGTACTCCCTTTTTTCAGAGCTGAAGAGCAGACCTGCCCGGAAAGAAGCTGTTCAATCTTCTCACGAGCCATTTCTCCAATTAATTTAATTTCATCGTCTCTGTTTCTTTCAAGCGTTTTAATCTCATGATCTTCAATCTCACGAGCCCGATCATCCTTGTCTACACCTCTTCTCGAGAATAATTTAGCATCGATAACAATACCCTCGACGCCAGGTGGAACCCGTAAGGACGTATCTTTAACATCGCCTGCTTTTTCGCCGAATATGGCGCGAAGCAGTTTTTCTTCGGGCGAAAGCTGTGTCTCACCTTTGGGTGTGATCTTTCCAACCAGAATATCTCCGGGTTTAACTTCTGCGCCAAGTCTAATAGTACCGCTGGCATCAAGATCTTTAAGAGTCTCTTCACCCACATTGGGAATATCCCGTGTGATTTCCTCTTTTCCGAGCTTTGTATCCCTGGCAACAACTTCAAATTCTTCGATATGAATGGAAGTAAAAACACCATCCCTGACCAATCTCTCGCTGACAAGAATGGAATCCTCAAAATTATAGCCACCCCAGGGCATAAACGCCACTGTTACATTTTTTCCTAAAGCAAGCTCACCTTTTTCTGTTGCCGGACCGTCAGCAATGATTTGACCTTCTTTTACGGTGTGACCTTTCTTTACAATCGGCCGGTGATTGAAACACGTGTTCTGGTTTGATCGGATAAACTTCGACAAATTATAGATGGATACATTATTTTGAACGTCATTATCCGCCGTATCATTTTTAATTATGATACGGGATGCATCCACATCCACAACCCTGCCGTCTCTTTTTGCAACAACCGTCACCCCGGAATCTTTGGCAACAATCCCCTCAATCCCCGTACCCACAAGAGGGGCACTTGTCATTGCCAGAGGGACCGACTGTCGTTGCATATTTGACCCCATCAATGCCCTGTTCGCATCATCATTTTCAAGAAACGGGATCAGCGATGCGGAAACACTTACCAGCTGGTTTGGAGAAACGTCCATCAATTCAATTTCCTCTGCCTTGACCATCATAAACTCACCTTCCACACGTGAGGTAACCATTGGATTGACGTAACGATTTTCTTCATTCAGGGGTGCATTTGCCTGGGCAATGGGATGTTCTTTTTCTTCAAATGCGCTCAGCAGCCTGACTTCTTCAGTAACCCTGGCATCTTTTACAACGCGATAAGGTGTTTCAATAAATCCATAATCATTCACCTTGGCAAACGTGCTGAGTGAAACAATGAGGCCGATATTGGGTCCTTCCGGTGTTTCAATAGGACAGATTCTGCCGTAATGAGACGGATGAACGTCCCTGACCTCAAAACCGGCACGTTCCCGGGTAAGCCCACCGGGTCCGAGTGCACTTAAGCGACGCTTGTGAGTTGTTTCAGAAAGCGGATTTGTCTGATCCATAAACTGTGATAACTGGCTTGTGCCAAAAAACTCTTTCACAACTGCCGAAACAGGCTTTGGATTCACAAGGTCATGAGGCATTAAGGCATCAACTTCCTGCATACTCATCCGTTCTTTAATAGCACGCTCCATACGTACCAGACCGATACGGTATTGATTTTCCAGGAGTTCGCCTACGGCACGGACTCTCCTGTTTCCCAAATGGTCGATATCATCGACTGCCCCTTGCGTGTCTCTAAGCTTAACAAGCGTTTTTGTTGCCAGAAGGATATCTTCTTTTCTAAGGGTCTTTAAATTTATCGGTGCAGCAATGCCAAGCCGATGATTCAATTTCAGCCGGCCTACACTGGAAAGGTCATAATAGGCTGACATAAAAAAAAGATGGTCAAGAAAATCAAGCGCAACCTCCGGTGTAGCAGGATTTCCTGGCCTGAGTCTTCTATATAGCTCAATAAGCGCCTCTTCCCTGCTTTCCACTTTATCCAGCTGCAGTGTCTTCCTTATGCAGTCACTGCTGAATGAAGGATCGGTAAACAGGACATCAAATTCTTTTATACCGGCTTCATTTAATTTCAAAATAACTTCTTCATCAATAAGATCTGCAGAATTTACAATACGTTCATCCCCATCCGGGCTTTTTATTGCTGTGGCAAAGGCTTTTCCGATGATGTACTCATCACTCACAGGAATCATTTTAATTTTAGAGTCTCTCAGCTGCCTGAAAGCCTTTTTTGTAAACCGGCGACCTTTTTTAACAATTATTTCTCTGGTTCCAGGATCCTTCACATCATGAGTAGACTGCTGCCCTGCCAGGAACGTCTCATTAAATTCTCTGAAAAAACGTTTTTTGCGAATATATATTTTTTCTTTTTTGTAAAAGAAATCGAGAATATCTTCAGCAGAATAGCCAGCCGCTTTAAAAATAAGCGTTACAGGAAACTTTCGTCTTCTGTCAATTCTTATATGTACAATATCTTTAGGATCAATTTCCATATCGATCCATGACCCGCGCACAGGAATAATTCTTGCGGTATAAACAATTTTTCCGCCGGCATAGGTTTTGCCTTTGTCATGACTGAAAAACACACCGGATGAACGGTGAAGCTGGCTGACAACAACACGTTCGGTACCATTAATAATAAACGTCCCTCTTTCAGTCATCAAAGGAATCGTGCCAAAATAAATTTCCTGTTCTTTAATATCACGGATACTGGAAACGTTTGTCTCCTTATCAATATCAAAGACAACCAGCCTTATCCTGATACGAACAGGTATCTCATACGTCATTCCACGGTTGACACACTCAGCTACTGAGTTCTTAACTTCTCCAAAAGAATAGGATACAAATTCCAGAGAAGAACTTCCGGTAAAATCCTTAATGGGAAATACCGACTTGAAAACTGCCTGCAGACCGATTTCTTTACGCTCATCCTGAGGAACATCTATCTGTAGAAAACGGCCATAGGATTCCCGTTGCATCCCAATCAGATCAGGAATTTCAACAATTTTTCGAATTTTGCCGAAGTTCTTCCTTATTCGCTTTTGCACCAAAGGGCTTACCGTCATAGAATCTCCAATATGGTTGGTAGATAACTGCGGAAATCGATTTTCAAGAAATTGTATTTCCTGAAAATCTGATTTTCCACAATTCAATAATGATGAACGCTAAAAAATAGTTTTAAAAAAAATTAAACATTATTTAAGGTCAACCTGAGCACCGACTTCTTCAAGCTGGGCCTTTACCTTTTCAGCATCTTCCTTGGCAATTCCTTCCTTGACAGGTGCCGGAGCACCATCGACCAGTGCTTTTGCTTCTTTAAGACCGAGTCCGGTAATCGCCCTGACTTCCTTGATTACCTGAATTTTCTTATCTCCGATAGCTGTCAGAATAACGTCAAATTCTGTCTTTTCTTCTTCTGCTGCGCCCGCACCGGCATCGCCAACAGGTCCGGCCATCATGGCAACAGGTGCTGCTGCCGAAACTCCGAATTTTTCTTCCATTTCTTTTACCAGCTCGGAAAGGTCGAGCACTGACATGTTTGCTATAAATTCAATTACATCTTCTTTTGTTATATCAGCCATTTTAAATCCTCCAGTTTATACAAAATACTTTTTTCAATTTTTTAATATGCTTGGGCCAACAATTTATGTGGTAATCAAGCTGCCTCAGCAGAATCTTTCTGCTCTTTAATTGCCTGCATTACATTCAAAAGTCGCCTTGGAACATCGCTCAATGCTGTTACAAGGGAAGTTGGGACTGCATTCATAACAGAAAGTACCTGGCCCAAAAGCACCTCGCGTGAAGGCAGTGAGGAAAGAGCCTTAATTGCGCTTAAATCAAGAATTTTTCCGTTCATGACGCCAATTTTGATCTCAAGTTTCTCGTTGGATTTGGCAAAATCTGTTAAAATCTTTGCCGGAGCAACAGGATCATCATAACTCAAAGCTATGGCGCTGGGACCTTTGAAGTATTCATCCATCAGAGCAGCATCCGTATCAGCAGAAGCTCGACGGATAAGTGTATTTTTTGCCACTTTAAGTTCAACTTCAGCTTCCCTGAGTTTTCTCCTCAACTCTGTAATTGCTTCAACATCAAGGCCCTTGTAATCAGCAAGGATAACGATTTTGCTCCTTGAAAAGCTGTCATGCAGATTTTCTACAACTGTTTTCTTTTCTTCTAATTTCAATCTACTTACACCTCCTTTCATACCCCGTAAAAACCGGAGGGCGACAGCCTTTTCCAGCCCTACTGTCTCGGTAGGCCGACATTTGCCGATTAAACGCATTAAAATGCGAACCTACGGTCTTTGACAGGATGTTATTTAATATACAATACTTTTTTATAGCTCTGCCTGCAAATACTGTACTCCAGACAGAAGTTGTTTATACTGTGAAATAGTGACGATTATTTGAATGCATCCCTGGCCAGGGCAGAATCTATCCTTATCCCGGGTCCCATTGTTGTTGAAATAGCAATACTTTTTAAATAAACGCCTTTGCTGGAAGCCGGCTTCAAGCGGATAATTTTAATTAAAAAAGTAGAAAGATTTTCAACAATTTTATCTACACCAAAGGAGGCCTTTCCCATCGGAGTATGAATAATTCCGCCCTTCTCCACTCTGAAGTCAATTTTTCCGGCTTTAAGCTCATTAACCGCCTTTGCGACATCAAAGGTAACCGTCCCCGTCTTTGCATTCGGCATCAGGCCTCTTGGTCCGAGAAGCTTCCCAATCTTGCCCACTGTACTCATCACATCAGGTGTTGCAACTGCCCTGTCAAAGCCAAACCATCCGCCTTTAATTTTTTCAATATATTCGTCATTCCCGGCAAAATCGGCACCTGCATCAAGCGCTTCCTTTTCCTTTTCACCCTTGGCAAACACCAGGACTTTGACAGACTTGCCCAGTCCATTGGGTAGAATAACCGTTCCCCTGACCATCTGATCGGCATGTCTGGGATCTACACCAAGTCTGACAGCAACATCTATTGTTTCATCAAATTTGGCAAAAGACCCGTCCAGTGCTATTTTAACAGCCTCGGCAACATCGTACTTTTTGACGGAATCTACATTTTTTTTCGATTCATTATATTTCTTCCCACGCTTCGGCATTTTCTTTTACTAACTCCTCTTTTCTGTTCTGTTAGGCGACCTCAATCCCCATACTTCTAGCTGTGCCTTCGATTATTTTACAGGCAGCAGCCAGATCATTGGCATTCAGATCAACCATTTTCAGTTTTGATATTTCCTCCACTTGCTTCCGGGTAACTTTGCCCACTCTGTCTCTTTTGGGATCACCTGCCCCCTTCGCCACTTTCGCAGCCTTCTTCAATAGAACCGATGCAGGCGGCGTTTTGGTGATAAACGTAAATGTTCTGTCCTGGTAAACTGTTATTACGACAGGTATGATCATCCCTTCTTCATTTGCAGTCCTGGCATTAAATGCCTTGCAGAAATCCATTATATTTACGCCATGCTGTCCCAGGGCAGGCCCAATAGGCGGAGAAGGATTGGCCTTACCGGCCTGAACCTGCAGTTTAATCTGCGCCATTACTTTTTTTGCCATTTTATTTATTACTCCCCATTATAATTTTGCAACTTGAACGAATTCTAATTCCACCGGTGTTGCCCGTCCAAAAATACTCACCAGAACCCTCATTTTCCCTTTTTCCGGATTCACATCATCCACCGTACCATTAAAATTCGCAAACGGTCCTTCAATAACCCTGACTTCATCCCCGGTCTCAAATAAATATTTTGGCTGTGGTTTCAGTTTGCCGGCTTCCATACGGTTTAAAATTTGTGCCGCCTCTTCATCACTTATCGGTGCGGGTTTGTCTTTCCCTCCCAAAAAACCGGTAACCTTTGCCGTATTATTTACAATGTGCCAGGTTTCATCATCAAGTTCCATACGGACAAGTATATACCCGGGATAAAACTTCCTGGATGTTTCTTTTTTCTTGCCTTTAACAAGTTCAACAACCTGTTCGGTTGGTACGATTATCTCCTCAAATTTCTCCGGATGAGGTGCAGCAGCTATTCTCTCGTTCAGTGCTGTTTTTACCTTGTTTTCAAACCCTGAATAGACATGGACGATGTACCATTTGAGCGCCACAGTTATTTCTCCTCATTTTATCGAAGAACTATACTAACAAGTTTTGTCAGACCTAAATCCACTAAACCAAGAAAAAGCGATATGATTATAACCAGTACAATTACTACTGCTGTCGTACCCATTGTCTGCGTTCGTGAAGGCCAGGTAACTTTCTTAAGTTCAATTTTAACTTCTCTCAGGAACTGTATACTTTTATTATAAAAATTATCGCTCTGCCCCTTTGATTTTGATGCTTTTACACCCGCACCCGATTTCTTCCCGGCTCCCACATCCCTTGAAAATACAGTCTTTACGATTTCTCTTTTTTCAACGGCAACATTTTCTGAAACATCTGATGTTTCATCGACGGCCTTTGTTCTCTTTTTTTTCTTCTGCTCAGCAGTTTTCTTTCTTTGTAACCGTCCCATTATGCTCCTAATATTATGAATACCCACATGGATTTAATAATATCGAAAATTTACAACCTCACATTTACCCGCAAATTGATAAGCACTCCACCACAGGCTTCATAATAAATTGGCAGGCCAGGCAGGACTTGAACCCGCAATCTTCGGATTTGGAGTCCGCTGCATTACCCAATTATGCTACTGGCCTGCATATTTACTATATGACCGCCCACAACCTGTTCAAAAAAACATCCCCTTATTTAGTCTCTTTGTGCAGGATATGGCGTCTGCAGTGTCTGCAGTACTTACTAAACTCGAGCTTATCCGGTGTTGTCCGTTTATTCTTGGTTGTCGTATAATTTCTTCTTTTGCATGCAGTACATGCAAGAGTTATAATTGTTCTCACCAGAAGACCCCTTCAACTTCTATTCTATAATTTCACTAACAACCCCGGCGCCGACAGTTCTGCCGCCTTCACGAATCGCAAACCGAAGCTCTTTTTCCATCGCTATCGGGGCAATCAGCTCTCCGGTAATCGTTACAT
>JAUXDD010000224.1 GCA_030618465.1 Desulfobacteraceae bacterium | reverse complement strand
CCCCCATTATACATTCTATGCAGCCGTCCCGGAAACGGTTGGATTGCGAATAAAGAAAGTCTTTAAAAAATGTTCCTTTTACCCATATGCCGCTGCACAGAAAATTCGGGCCGAGTTCTTTTGCAATAAGGTTAAACAGCTTTACTGTCAGTCGGTCTGTTCTGCGATTTGGTCGTACGGTATCATTCTCATGGGAAATCTGGCTGCGCATGGCCGAGTATCTGCCGGAACAGCGCATGGTTGCTCCGGCAATACCCGGCATGGCCGCAGACAGCGCCAGGGTTGAATCTTTTGTTACGATAGCTTTGTTGATATCGTCAACCGCTTTTCCGTTTAAAAATAGGGTCTGGATTCTTTCTTCAACATAGTTATCATCAATACCGATCTGATCGCAAAGCACATGTTTGATACTTTCGCCGCAGACCACCTCTATCTGGAAACCCCGGGAGAGGATCTGGGAAAAAGCAGGCATGCAATCGGGTGTAACGGTCATGGATAAAAATATTACCAATTAAATACCTGATCCAGTTCTTCATCAGAAACCTGGAAAGTTACATTATGCGGCGGGAGGGGTTCTTTTAAGAAAAACTCCGGGAGTCGGTCATCCTGTGCCGTGAATCCGGCACGGGTGTTAAAATCCCTTTCAGACGTAAGGATTTGTTTGCCGAGCGCTGTAACGTCATCTGCCGTGAGGGGTTGGCCGGTAAAGGCGCTGATTACATCCAGCATGTCCTGGAAAGTGTCGGCCTGATCCAGTATGGCAAATGCAATAAACAGGCAGTAGCCGGTTGCATCAATAGCGGCCGTTGCAATCTGGAGGTTCCTGGAAAGTTCCACCTGGCCCTCGGGTTTCAAAGCATCCACATCCCCGCCCACTTTTAATAAATTGGCAGTAACCGCATAACCGGCTGTATGGTCTGCCCCCATGGGGGTTGTGGCATAAGTAACTGCTATCCCCTGGACCGCCCTGGGATCATAGGCGGGCATGGCCTGGCCCTTTACGACAGGAACCCGTTCAATCCCATACACTTTTCCGGTGACGGCAGCGCCGCTTCCCAGTATACGCCCAAGAGGAGTTCCCTTTCCTACTTCCTTTACCATGTTGATGGCCGCCTGTGTGTCGCCGAATTCGGCAAGTCCTGCTTCCATGGCAACACCGATGGTTGCCCCCATTTCAATTGTGTCCATTCCGAAATCATCATCCATCCTGTCCATTTGAGCAATGGCATCCATATCATCAATTCCGCAGTTCCCGCCATGAGCCCATATGGTTTCATATTCCGGTTGCTTGGTCAGGTACTTTCCATTCTTGTCCATATATATTCCGGAACACTGGATCACACATCCCCGGTGGCAGCCATGGGTGGGATTGCCGCCGCGTTCTTTTTCAATTTCCGCCACGGTTTCACCGCTGATTTTAACGGCGCCGTCAAAGCGACCGTTTGAAAAATTGTTTGTGGGATAGGCCCCGGCTTCATTTACAATATTTGTCAAAACATTTGTACCATATGCCGGAAGTCCTTCACCGGTGACCGCATGTTTTTTCAGGCCCTGGACGAATTTTTTATTTGCCTTTTTAAAAGCGTCCGGATCTTTGGGTTCTCTTTTACCCATTCCCGTATCGTCAAGCACTATGACTTTCACCCCTTTTGACCCCATAACAGCGCCTGTGCCGCCCCGGCCGGCATGACGGGTGGGTCTGAGTTCCATGTCTGTAAAGGCAATGGAAGCAACCGGCATTTTCATTTCGCCAACAGGTCCAATGGAAATGCAGGCAATTTTATCACCGAATTCCTCTTTCATCCTGTCAACCAGATCATAGTTGCCGAGATTTTTTAAGGAATTGTCGGCAGCTATATTTACACCATCCTTGTTGATCAATATTTTATAAAGGGAGTCATCTACCGGTTTTCCTTCAAGAACGATGGCTGCATATCCGAGCCGGGCAAGGACCTGGGACGGCTGCCCCCCTGAGTTTGACTCTTTGATTCCACCGGTGAGCGGGCTTTTACAGCCCACGGATATTCTGCCGGAAATGGCTGCTGCGGAACCGCTCAAAAGACCCGGTGCAATAACCAGCTTGTTGCCTTCGCCCAGCGGATGGCACAAAGGCGGCACTTCTCTGGAAACAATAGCCGAAGTCATGGCTCGGCCGGCCAGTCCTTCATATTCTCCCATCGGTTTTTCACTTACTTTTGGACCTCCTGCTGCTCCCATATCAATTCTTAAAATTTTATCCATGGTTTCCTCCCTTCCGGTTAAAAGATTGTAAGTTGGAAAAATGAATTTTGAAAAATGAGTTTACTTTATAATTATGTGTGTCGGGTATCAGTCTTGTAGAAAATGAATAAATAAAAGAATAAAGCAAAATAGCATGACAATGAATAAATATCAATACTGAAGCTATCTAAAGGTATAGACCTTTAATTCTAAAGAAAATTCTTGCCAAGGTATTCATCAAGTTCATTAAGCAGCTGCATCTGCTCATCATCAAGCGTGTTTTCATTTTTCAGTTTTGCTGTTTCTTTGAGAGCACTCAATGGCGTTGTCCTTTTTTCTCCCCTGTAATCAACAAGGGTATTGTCAGCATTGGTCGGGTTAATTCGCTTCATAAAGTGTTTGAAGTCTTTTTGAAGTGATTTGGGCAGGTTTTCAGGGTAGTTCCTGCACAGGACCCGTCCGGCCAGTTTTCTTGTATCAGCATCCTGGAACCGGTTGATCAGGTGTATCTTTCCCTCATGGTTTGAAGCATGAAACTCCCGGCACAGTTCCTGATCATCCCGCGATAAAAAACCGTTCTGGTATAATGCCGCATCCGCATCAAGATCCGGGATTTTCGGATATCTGAATTCAGCGTAATAGTTGATAATTGCCAGAAACACAGAAGGATGGCCCCGAAGCCACTTTATATTTTCCTCAACAATAGAAATTCGTTTTTTATCCAGTTTCTCCATGTAGCGTTGAAGCGGCGGCAGAATGATTGGCGGTTCTCCGAGCCGTTTGCGAATTACCCATGTTTTTTCATCAACCGTATCTTCGGTGGTTTCCATGAGTTCGGGAAGATCAAGGCGCAGCCAGAGCGTCTGGTTGCTGTAAGGGATGGAGTTGCCAATGGAAAGAACAGGGGCCTGGTATTGACACTCGGATCCGAATTTACTGCTGACCATTAAACCGGTGCAGTGGATACCGGCTTCGCTCTGAAAAGAAGATTCCAGTTTGCTGATTCGGCCGGCATCAATGGCCTTAATGAGATAACCGTCCAGATACTCCCACATTTTTTTTTCTTTAAAGAACTTTCTGGCCAGGGCAACCGTGGCTTCAACATCCACTATGGCATCATGGGCCTTGCCTTCAGCCAGGCTGTTTGCCGAGCTGAGATGTTCCAGTTTGAGGGTGGGCTTCCCTTCAAGTTCAGGCCATTTCAGAACATCGCTTTTAAAAAGTTTATATATAATAGTAATGGGAAACATATCCATCCGGCGGCAACCGTTGTTGTACTGGTGGGTATACGGCGGCAGCAGGTTGCGGTAGAATGAGAATCGCAGGAATTCATCGTCAAATCCCAGCGAGTTGTATCCAATGCTGATCGTTCCGAATTCGTTTAAAAGGCCATGTATCTGTTTGATCGCTTCAAATTCGCACATTCCGGACACTGTATCTGCAACAGATATGCGGGTGGTCAACATAGCCTGGGGCGAATAAATAACATCCGGTCGAAACCTGATCATGATTGTATGCCGCTCGATTTCGTTCAGCATTTTATCCGTACGGATCGCGGCAAACTGCAGAACCTGGTCAAATGCCCTGTTTAGCCCGGATGTTTCAAGGTCATAGAAAAGATACGTATTCATCAGTATAAAAGCGATAATTGATTATGGACGATTATTTATTGTATATCAGTCAAACGGAACCGTCAGTTTTTGTATACCTTCGAACTGCCTGAAATTATAAAGAAACAAACAGCCTCATCCGTAAGGTTAGCACAGCCTAATTCAACTCCAGGGTTATGTCAATTGAATTGTACGGGTAAAAGCACTTGACATTAACAATTATCTGAGTAAAGTATCCGGCTTTCTGAATTCAGGATAAAGTATGATGAATATCGCGTATGGGAAAATTATTTCATAATAGTGAGAATTGATTTTTCCAGTAGTTTTAACGGTTTTTTTTTGGCATGTAAGGTATACGGCTGATATTATTTGTATAAATATGCAACAGGGAATATTGGCCGTTCTGGCATGTAAATTGCTTGTATTATGAATAGGTTACTAATATATTTTAAACGGTTAACATAAAAAAACCGATCAACCGAATTTAGAACCTGGCAGGGCGGTAACCCTGAATTCAGGTGGATTCGATAATTATTAAGTAAGTTAAGCATTTTAAGGATGTGGATAAGTAAATGAATAATTCAGCATATTCAAATATAACTTCAATTGGATCAGGTATTAAACTTCTTATTAGTATGATATTTATTATCTGTTTTATTTCACATCTTCAGAATGTCCGGAGTAAAAACATCCAGACAAAAAACATATCGGTTGTACGATCAAATACGGATATTTCCCGTGATTTGCAGGTTGATGAAAAACAGGCTGAAGTATCAAAAGCCGTGTCAACCAAAGCCATCTATGGGAAAACGGGCGAAAAAATGTTTCATCCGCTGATTGTCCGGATTGCAAAACGCCATAGTGTCGATCCGGCGCTTGTCATGGCAATTGTCATGGCGGAATCCAGCTATAATCCAAGGGCAGTATCGAAAGTAGGTGCAAGAGGGCTGATGCAGCTTATGCCCAACACGGCCGAATCACTTGGTGTCAAGGACAGCTTTAATCCTGAACAAAATATTGACGGCGGTGTCAGATATTTCAGGAAATTGCTTGACCGGTTTAACGGAGACGTGATTCTTGCTCTGGCAGCCTATAATGCCGGCAGCAGGCATGTTATAGAGTACCAGGGGATACCTCCTTTCAAGGCTACCCGGTTCTATATCAAAAAAGTATGTAAGTATCATAAATACTATGAAAAGCAACTGGCCATCGGTATTGATAGAGTCTAGGGATCTATTGATTCTTCAATCTCATCAAGAAAGCGGCTTCTTAAAGCAGGCTGGCCCCTTCTGAAATTCGTGGAACTGATAAACAGGAACTGTTCGGACCGGGTTACGGCCACATACATCAACCGTCT
>JAUXDD010000069.1 GCA_030618465.1 Desulfobacteraceae bacterium | reverse complement strand
GACAGGCAGGAAAATAATCTTGAATTGATTGCTTCTGAAAATACGGTCAGCAGGGCCGTGATGGAAGCTCAGGGCAGTGTTCTTACCAATAAATACGCTGAAGGATATCCGCAAAAGCGATATTATGGTGGGTGTGAACATGTGGATACGGCCGAAAATCTTGCCATCGAACGCGCAAAAGAACTGTTTGGCGCAGCATATGCCAATGTACAGCCTCATTCCGGTTCACAGGCCAATATGGCCGTGTACTTTGCACTCCTGGAACCGGGCGATACCGTTCTTGGCATGGATTTATCACACGGCGGTCATTTGACACACGGAAGTCCGGTGAGTTTTTCCGGAAAACTGTTTAATTTTGTTCATTATGGTGTCAGCAAAGAAAGTGGGACCATAGACTATGAAGAACTGGCCCGTATTGCAGAACAACACAGACCCAGGTTGATTGTTGCAGGCGCCAGCGCTTATCCCCGGATATTGGATTTTCCCGCATTTTCAGAAATTGCAAAATCAGTTGCCGCGTATTTAATGGTTGATATGGCCCACATTGCCGGGATTATCGCCGCCGGCTTACATCCCACACCGGTTCCGTTTGCAGATGTGGTAACGTCCACTACCCACAAAACACTGCGGGGGCCCCGTGGTGGATTGATACTGGCCGGTGATGATTTCAGAAGGAAAATAGATAGTCAGATTTTCCCGGGCATTCAGGGGGGGCCGTTGATGCATGTTATTGCGGCAAAAGCGGTTGCATTTAAAGAGGCGTTAGCCGAATCGTTTAAAATCTATCAGGCGGATATTTTGAAAAATGCCCGGACCCTTGCCGGTCATTTGATGGACAACGGGGTGGCGCTTGTATCCGGCGGGACAGATACCCATTTAATTCTGGCGGATTTAAGAAGCCTGAACATAACCGGAAAGGATGCGGAAAAAGCATTGGGCCGTGCCGGGATTACCGTTAATAAAAACACCATACCGTTTGAAACCCAGAGTGCTTCTGTTACAAGCGGCATACGTCTCGGGACGCCGGTATTGACATCCCGGGGGATGAAAGAGCCGGAAATGGCCATTATAGCCGGCCTGATTGTGGATGTTTTAAAAAATTTGAATAATGATGGTGTGATACATCAGACCAGGGAGAAAGTGCTTGAACTTTGTGAAACGTTTCCCCTTTATCGAAATATGGAGGTAAGTTAATCATTATGGCTGATGAAGATGGGCGTCCTTCATGGGAAACCTACTTTATGGATATTTCCGGGCTTGTGGCAAAGCGTTCAACCTGCAGGCGGCGTGCTGTGGGGGCTGTAATCGTAAAAGATAAACGGATACTGTCTACCGGGTATAACGGTGCGCCCAGCAGAATTCAGCACTGTCTGGAAATTGGATGTTTACGTGAAAAAATGAACGTTCCTTCAGGTGAAAGACATGAACTGTGCAGGGGAATCCATGCAGAACAAAATGCTATTATTCAGGCAGCCTTCCATGGTGTCTCAATTAAGGACTCAACGCTTTATTGTACTAATCTACCCTGTTCCATCTGTGCTAAAATGATTATTAATGCAGGCATAAAAACAATTTATTACAAAGAAGGATATGCAGATTCCATGTCGGAGGAAATGTTACAAGAGGCTGAAATTAATTTGATTAATCTTGGAAACCGTATGCAGAGGGGGGGGGCATGAAGTGTCCGTTTTGTGGCGATACAAATAACAAAGTTATTGATTCGAGGCTGAGCAAAGATGGAAATGTAATTCGCAGGCGCAGGGAATGCCTTGACTGCACCCGACGGTTTACAACATATGAGCACATAGAAGAAATCCCTGTGATGATTATTAAAAAAGATGGGCGCCGTGAGCTGTTCAATCGTGAAAAGGTTCGGGCCGGTATGTATCGGGCATGTGAAAAACGGGAAATCAGCATGCACGACATTGATCAGTTTGTGGAAGAACTTGAACGGGACTTAAGGGAGACCGGGGAAAAGGAGATCCCCTCCCGTGAAATCGGAGAAAAGGTAATGATCAAGCTTCATGATCTTGATGCTGTGGCATATGTCCGGTTTGCATCGGTTTACAGGGAATTTAAAGATGTGAACGATTTTTTTGCAGAACTCAAAGGGCTTCTCAGCAACAATAAATGAGCTCGGTTTTCACTGGCAGGCAGTAATAACTGATGCGGTATTACATTGGCTCCGGCCCTGATTTGAAAGTAAAATAAAATTTGATGGATGACCGTTATTATATGAAAATGGCATTGGCCCTTGCTGAGAAGGGTCGGGGATTTACATCGCCCAATCCCATGGTGGGTGCCGTGGTGGTAAAAGATGGCCGGGTTGTTGGAAGGGGTTGGCACAGGGCTGTGGGCGGCGCCCATGCAGAAGTGAATGCCATTGATGATGCCGGTGAGATGGCAAAAGGTGCAACGCTTTATGTGACCCTTGAACCCTGCAACCATACAGGACGCACCCTCCCCTGCACTGAAAAAATCATGGGGGCCGAAATAAAACGGGTTGTTGTGGCCATGGAAGATCCCAATCCTGATGTGAAAGGGGGTGGGATAGAGCGGTTAAAAAAACATGAAATAGATATTATCTCAGGTGTTTGTGAAGGGGCGGCCAAAAAGCAGAATGAAATTTTTATAAAATTTGTTCAAACAAAACGGCCGTTTGTAATTGTTAAATGTGCCGCCACACTGGATGGCCGGATTGCTGCGCGAACCGGTGATTCAAAATGGGTGTCCGGTGAAGAATCCCGGAAATTTGTCCACAGGATTCGCCATGCTGTTGACGGCATTATGGTGGGCATTGATACCGTTAAAAAGGATAACCCGAGTCTGACCACCCGCATAGAGGGTATGACGGGCAGTGATCCAACACGGATCATCCTGGATACCCGGCTTTCCATTGCTCCGGATGCAGGGGTGTTGCAGCTTGATTCTGATTCTGATACATTGGTTGTGGTTGGCGATAAAGTACCTGCAGATAAAAAAAAGAGCATTGGGCAAAAGGGGGTAAAAATTATTGAAGCCCTGGTCAAAGACGGGCGGATTGATCTTGATGCCCTGATGGATCAACTCGGGGCTCTGGGGATAACCAGCCTTCTCATTGAAGGAGGCGGGCAGGTGATCGCATCGGCATTCAAGGCGAAAATAGTGGATAAAATCCATTTCTTTTACGGGCCCAAAATACTTGGAGGAAGTGACGGTGTGCCCATATGCAGCGGGGAAGGCCCGGATATGATGAAAGACGCCATACCGGTAAGAGATATGTGTGTGATGCGGTTTGGCGAAGATGTGATGATTGAAGGATATTTATAAGGTTATTATGCGTCAGTGGCGGGTACTATGTTTACAGGCATTATAGAAGGATCAGGAACCATTATCGGTATTCGCTCATCCGGGCAGGGCAGGCAGTTTACACTGCAAGCGGATTTTGCTCTTGAAAAGACCGGTATCGGCGACAGCATTGCTGTGAGCGGCGCCTGTCTGACGGCTGTGAAAATTGACGGGAAACGCTTTCAGGTGGACGTTGCCCCGGAAACCCTGTCGAAAACCACATTTGACAAAGCAAAAATTGGAGACCGTGTGAATCTGGAGCGGGCGCTCAGGCTTTCCGATCGCCTGGACGGGCATCTTGTTACCGGCCATATTGATGGTATGGGAACAATAAATAATCGGAAAACATTAGGCAATGCGATTATCATCACCATAGGTGTGCCGGACTCCCTTTCATACTATATAATACAAAAAGGTTCTGTTGCAGTGGACGGCATCAGCCTCACAGTAAATGACTGCGGTTCGGATAATTTTGATGTAAGCATTATTCCGCACACAGCCATGTTTACCACAATCGGTTTCAAAAAAATTGGAGATCCAGTTAATATTGAAACCGATATTATTGGGAAATATGTGGAACGGTTTATTACAAAAAGGCCTGATGGAAATAATGAAAAACAGTCCGGGCAGTCGTCTGTTGATATGGAGCTTCTTGTAAAAACAGGATTTATATAAGGAGATGGAAAGAAGTAATGGGACATATAACAATTGAAGAAGCAATCAATGAAATAAAAGAAGGTCGTATGGTCATCCTGGTGGATGATGAAGATCGTGAAAACGAGGGTGATCTTACCATGGCGGCAGAAATGGTCACCCCTGAAGCCATTAATTTTATGGCAAGATACGGGAGAGGACTTATTTGTCTGTCCATGACCATGGCGAAATGTGATTCCCTGGATCTGCCCATGATGGTGAATAAAAACACATCACAGTTTGAAACCGGTTTCACCGTATCCATTGAAGCCAGAAAGGGTGTAACCACAGGCATATCGGCAGCAGACCGGGCCACCACCATTCTTGCGGCTGTGGCCGATGATGCAAAGCCCAAAGACCTGGCGCGGCCGGGCCATATTTTTCCTTTGCGGGCACGAAATGGCGGTGTTATGGTGCGCATCGGCCAGACAGAGGGTTCGGTTGATCTGGCCCGCCTTGCCGGATTAAGACCGGCAGGTGTAATTTGCGAAATCATGAACGATGACGGGACCATGGCCAGAATGCCGTCTCTGGAAGAATTCAGTGAAGAACATGGTATCGGCATCTGTACCATTGCCGATCTTGTTGAATATCGAATCCGGACCGAATCATTTGTTCACAGGGCGGTAGAAGCCATTATTCCTACAGCAACTGCCGGCGAATTTAAGATTATTCCCTATGAAAATGATCTGGACAATCTGACCCATATTGCCCTTGTCAAAGGTGAGATTGATCCGGGAAAACCCGTTCTTGTCCGTGTGCATTCAGAGTGCATGACCGGCGATATTTTCGGGTCCATGCGGTGCGATTGCGGGGACCAGCTGGTAAAAGCCATGGAGAAAATGGACAGGGAAGGGGTCGGTGTACTGGTATATTTGAGACAGGAGGGCCGTGGGATTGGGCTTGTAAACAAACTGAAAGCCTATGTGCTGCAAGACCAGGGCCTTGATACAGTTGAAGCCAACGAGGAACTCGGGTTTGATGCAGATATGAGGGACTATGGCATTGGCGCCCAGATTCTTGTGGATCTCGGGGTCAGCAAGATGAGACTGTTGACAAATAATCCTAAAAAAATGGTTGGGCTTGAAGGGTACGGACTCAGTGTGGTTGAGCAGGTTCCCATTGAAATAGAGCCCAATGAAATCAACAAGGGGTATCTCAAGTGCAAGCAGCTGAAGATGGGCCATTTGCTGAATATTAGAACAAGTTCAACAAAGGAGGAAAAATAAATGCCGAAAATTCTTGAAGCAAACCTTTTTGCCAAAGGTAAAAAATTTGCAATTGTAGCCAGCCGGTTTAATGATTTTATTACAGACAGGCTGGTCAGCGGTGCGGTGGATGCATTGGTTCGTAGCGGAGCAAAAGATTCTGATATTGAAATCGCCAAAGTTCCCGGAGCATTTGAAATTCCATTGATCGCAAAAAAACTTTCAGAAAAAGGCCGGTATAGTGCGGTTATCTGCCTGGGTGCGGTTATTCGCGGTGCTACACCTCATTTTGACTATATCAGTGCAGAAGTTTCAAAGGGAATTGCCATGGTCAGCCTGGAATCTTCAATTCCGGTTATTTTTGGTATTATTACAACCGATACCATTGAGCAGGCAATCGAACGCGCCGGAACAAAGGCCGGTAACAAAGGCTGGAGCGCCGCCATTTCAGCCATTGAAATGGCAAACCTGATAGATGTTGTTGACCAGGCCTGATTATGGGAAGCCGACGAAGGTCACGAGTTCTCGCCATGCAGGTGCTTTTTGATATTGATATGAGCACTGAAGGCCATGAAGAGAAGTTTGAGCAGTTTTGTAAAAATTTCAAACTTTCGGAAAAGGCGCTTCCTTTTTTACAGAAGCTTGTAACTGGCGTTTCAGCATCCAGAGATGAAATAGACTTGCTTATTAATGAACATTCCAGTAACTGGAAAATAAGCCGGATGTCCGCAGTAGACAGAAATATTATGAGAATTGCCGTGTATGAACTTCTCTACTGCCCTGATATTCCGTCCAAAGTCACTATTAATGAGGCGGTTGATATTGGCAAGAAATTCGGAACAGTGGAGTCCGGTGCCTTTATTAACGGCATCCTCGACAGTATCAACATGGCGATTGAGGGAAAAGATGCGTCTGCTGAAAATGATTTGATTTCTACAACCGATTAAACAACATATATGCAAAAGGGGTAAATTATGATAACCAGAAAAATTCTTTTAACAGAAGATGAAATGCCGCGTCAGTGGTACAATATTCTCGCTGACATAAAGATGAATCCGCCGCTTGGACCGGATGGAAAACCCATAGGGCCGGATTCCCTTTCCAAGGTTTTCCCCATGAATCTGATTGAGCAGGAAGTCAGCCAGGAGCGATGGATCGATATTCCCGAACCGGTGCTTGATATACTGCGTATATGGAGGCCGTCCCCTTTAGTAAGAGCCACGTTTCTTGAAAAGGCACTGAATACGCCTGCAAAAATATATTTCAAAAACGAAAGCGTCAGCCCTCCGGGAAGCCACAAACCCAATACAGCTGTGGCACAGGCATATTATAATAAAGAATTTGGAATTGAAAAGATAACCACGGAAACCGGTGCGGGCCAGTGGGGAAGCGCCCTGTCTTTTGCATGTTCCCACTTCGGGCTGGAATGTAAGGTTTATATGGTGCGGATTAGTTTTGATCAGAAACCCTATCGGAAATCCATGATGGCCACCTGGGGCGGAAACTGTGTGGCAAGTCCCAGTACAGAGACCAAAGCAGGCCGTGATATACTGGAAAAAGACCCGGATACGCCGGGCAGCCTTGGCATTGCCATCAGTGAGGCCATTGAGGCTGCTGTGAGCGATGAATCCGGAAAAACCCGGTATTCCCTTGGCAGTGTGCTGAATCATGTGATGCTGCACCAGACAATTGTCGGGCTTGAAGCTAAAAAACAGCTTGAAAAAGTAGGGGATTACCCGGATGTGATTATTGGATGCGCCGGCGGCGGCAGTAATTTTGCCGGCATTGCCTTCCCGTTTGTGCATGACAAGATAAATGGAAAAGAGATCGATATTTACCCGGTCGAACCTGTCGGCTGTCCCACACTGACCAAGGCGCCGTTTGTATATGATCATGGTGATATTGCACGATACACACCCTTGCTTCCCATGCACAGTCTTGGCCATGCATTTGTACCACCGCCGATTCATGCGGGTGGGCTCCGGTATCATGGAATGGCCCCCACGGTCAGCCAGCTTGTCACAGAGGGAATCATTGAACCCAGAGCGGTTAACCAGATTGATGCCTACAGGGCCGGCATAATTCTTGCCCGTTCCGAAGGGATTATTCCTGCGCCGGAAACCAATCATGCTCTTGCCTGCGTGATTGAGGAAGCATTAAAAGCAAAAGAAGAAGGAAAGGAAAAAGTTATTCTTTTCAACTGGAGCGGTCACGGACTGCTGGATCTGGTTGCCTATGACAAATACCTGGCCAATGAGATGCAGAATATAGAACTGGATGAATCAGAAATCGAGGAATCTGAAAAGGTATTTGCAGACTTTCCAAAACCAGAGATTATAAAGAACCGTTAATGGCAGATGACAAAGAACATCTTGACCGCAGATGCCCGATGCTGGGCGGGCCGGTTCCGTTTAAATACTGCATGAAATGTGGCGATAACGGCGATCCCTGCTGGAAAATTATTGACTGCTGGTGGGAAGAATTTGACATTAGGGCATACCTGAAGGATACGGTGTCAGCGAGTATCATTGACAAGATAGAGAATGCAAAGCCCAGGCCCAAGGTAAGTACACTGGTGGAGTTGATTGAGAAGGCGGAAAGCCGGAAGAAGTAAACGACACCTTATGATATTTTTTTAGCCGCGAAGGCACCAGGGCACGAAGAAATACAAAAATAACAATTTCTTCTTTGCGCCTTCGTGTTTTGGTGGCAAATTTTTTTAGATTCTGCGTGTCCGGAATTGAGGAGGTAATCATTTGATAATAAAAAAACTGGCTGTTGGGCCGATTCAGGCAAACTGTTTTATTGTGGGGTGCGATCAAACAAAAGAGGCGGTGGTTATTGACCCGGGAGGAGACGCAGACAGAATCCTCATGGCCCTTGCCGAATCAAAGTTGACAGTAAAGTATATTCTAAATACCCATGGGCATTTTGACCATGTGTCTGAAAATAAAAAAATTAAGGACGTCACCGGTGCCGACATTCTGATCCATGAGTTAGACAAACCCATGCTGGATCAACTTGAAATGTCGGCATCCATGTTCGGACTTAACGTCGAAAATTCTCCGCCGCCGGATAAAACCGTTGATGACGGCGATACAATTTCTTTTGGCAGCGTTACATTAAAGGTGATTCATACCCCCGGGCATTCACCCGGCGGCGTATCCTTTTATACAGACGGCCATGCCTTTGTGGGGGACACCCTGTTTGCCGGTTCTGTGGGGAGAACCGATCTCCCGGGCGGAAGCATGCAGACACTGGTGGAAAGCATACAGAAGAAACTTTTTGTTTTAGGCGATGATGTGGTTGTTTATTGCGGTCACGGGCCGGAAACCACCATCAGGGACGAAAAAAAATATAATCCGTTTGTTAAACTCTAATAATCAGAGATTTTAATTCACAATAATGAAAACCAGTCGATTATTTATTCTTTGCTGCATGCTGATGCTTGTCTGTCCCGGGAATGTATTTTGTGAAAATCCTTCCAAAAGTCCGGACATATTGAACGGGAATTCCGGGCTGACAGTGGCTCAGGTTCTTGATCATGTTGAAAAAAGATATGATGTTTCAGGTTTCAGCGCCCGGTTTGATCAGGAATCAACTTTAAAGGCCTTGCAGATAATTGATACGGCTGAAGGAAACGTGTTTTTTAAACGGCCGTCAAAAATGCGATGGGTGTATGAAAAGCCCTATCGCCAGCAAATCATCTCTGACGGGGAAACCTTATGGATATACCGGCCGGACGAAAACCAGGTGACACTCGGACAATCCCCCTCTTTTTTTGGAGACGGCAAGGGCGCGAGTTTTCTGGCGGATATTAAACTTATCCGGGAAAAATTTATTGCCGAACTGGACCACAGGGGTTCGGATACGTATTACAGGCTGAAGCTGCAGCCGAAAGAAAAAATTCCTGATGTGTCGGAGATTTATCTTTCTGTGACAAAGGATACGTTTGACGTGGTTCGTGTGGTCACCTGCAATTCCTATGGCGATAAAACCCTGATTAAGTTCAGCGGCATTGAGTTTAAGCAGGATCTGGATGATTCCCAGTTTGTGTTTGAGGTACCTGAGGGTACGGATATATTGACGTTTGATCAGTGATGTAAAGCATTGTTGATTAGTGGAGGTAAATTCGTGGGAAACGAGGCTAAGGACTACATCCATCAGGGATTGTATCAGGAAGTTCGGGCAATTGGCGGCCATTATCTGTTGACCAAAGAAGCGCGTCTTGATTTTAACGGAAGAGAAATTTTATATGTATTGGGATTTGCTCAATTTGATACCACCTGCTGCGGGAATGGCGCATGCAATTACGCATTTGTTCCGGGGTTTGTAAAGGAATGGAAAACCAGTGAAAACGATGAGGGAATACCAGTCTCCAGGGTAGAACCGATAAATGATAAGGCGGTGCAGAAAAATGTTCAGCGGTTAATTGAACAGCAGGAAATGGTTACCCAGGTTAATTTTTATTAATAAAATAAATTACAACCCTACAATACAGATACTAACAGTCGGAGCGAACGGTTCATACCCCTGGTTGTGACAGAGTCCCAGTGCGGGGTTTTTGATCTGACGTTCACCCGCTTTTCCTAAAAGCTGGAGATACATCTCATAACACATCCGGATACCGGATGCACCGATGGGATGGCCAAAACACTTGAGGCCGCCGTCAGGTTGGACCGGAAGTTTGCCGTCCAGCCGGAAAGTACCGTTATCAATATCTTCTTTTACCTTGCCCCGTTTGGAAAACTGGAGGTCTTCCATGGTAACCGCCTCAGTAATGGAGAAACAGTCATGCACTTCTGCCATGCTGATTTCTTCCCGGGGGTTGGTAATGCCGGCTTCTTTATAAGCAGCAATACCGGCCCGATAGCTTTCCTCCACGTGGGTATAATCATAATCTGTAAGGACGCGGCCGGTTGTTGGGCTGGTACTGATTTGAAGGGCCTTAAAGTAGACGACCTGATCGCCTTTGAGTTTTTTCGCGATCTCAGGTGTGGTAACAATCGCCGCAGCCGCACCGTCAGAAACACCGCAGCAGTCAAAAAGCCCCAGAGGTGAAGCAATAATCGGAGCATTCATTACTTTTTCCACGGTAATTTTTTTTCTCAGGTGGGCCTTGGGGTTTAACACCCCATTGTCATGGCTTTTCACCGAAATTTTGGCCAGCATCTCTTTGCCTTCTTTCATGCTCAGGCCGTACCGCTCAAAATATTTGTTTGCCATCATGGCAAAAGAGCCGGGCATACTTGATTTGTACATGGTATTTGTACGGTTCTCATTTCCCGGTAATCCGCTGGTGCCCTCATCTTTGAGTTTGTCAAATCCCACTGCCAGGCATATGTCATAAATACCGGCGGCAACCGCATATGCAGCCCCTCTTAACGCCTCAATACCTGATGCACAGGCATTTTCAACCCTGGTAAAAGGGATATATTGCATCCTTAACGCTTCACTGACGGAGCGCCCTCCTGTACCAAACATAGTGCCCACCCAGCCGGCCTCTATTTCATCAAGACCAATGCCCGCATCTTCACAGGCTTCGTTAACAGCTTCCACGATAAGATCGGTGGGGCCTTTATCCCAGAGGGTGCCGAATTTTGTGCACCCCATACCTACTATTGCAACTCTGTCTTTAATGCTTCCCATAGTGTTTCCTCCTTTACCTTGCCGGGCGAGCTTTCCAGAAATAGTTGGAGATACCCCGACTTTCAAATACTTTCCTGAAGGTCATTTCGATGTCCATGCCAATTTTAATCTCATCAGCAACACGGTCTGTGAGATCAAAAAATGCTCTGCCGCCACCTTCAAATTCAATTAAAACAACCGATGATGGCGGATCAATGGATGGTGCAAGCTGGTCATTGGTAAAGCTGAAGACTTTTGCCTTAAGTGCTGAAAAGCAGTAATCCTCAAAATCATCCTGGGCAATGCATTTGGCGCATACACGAATGGGGGTTGTGGTTCCACAGCCGTTATCATACTGGGGTGTGCCGCATTTATTACATTTAACACCCCAGAGTCCCATGAGCTGTTTTCTTTCACGCCATATAGCAGAAACCCTGATTGGCTGCTGCTCCTGTCGTCTGGCTGCTTCTAACTGAATGATTTTTCGCCAGCGCAGGTAGTCGTTATATTTTTCCATGGGGTTTTTATTTGCCAGGTATTTACTGATTCCCTTACGCTCAGGTAGTTTTGTAATAGCGTCTGTTATTTGAAAAATGAAAGCATTACAACCGTTTCCATAACCGGCAAAAAGAATTTTGTCTCCTGGTTTTGCATCTTCTAATGCATGGGCGAGCATCATGGGGGCCATGGCGCACCCGGTGAGTCCCACAGTCATAAAAAGTTTGTAGGGATCTTCGACCTGTCCCGGCTCAAGTCCCATGTCTTTTACTGCTTTTGCATGACCACGGGGGTCTCCCGGCGGATCAAAAACAGCTTTGGCAAGATCCTTTGTTGTCAGTTCTGCTTTTTCAAGCAAAGCAGCTACGGTTTCCGGAAGGATTTTGGAATATCCTTCATCCTGGGTCATACGGTCTTCCCATGCCCGTAAAAACGTATCCGAATCAGCACGCCAGTTTGCGGCAAGGTCATCTGAAATAGTATGGGATGCAATAATTTCCGCAATTACATTTTTATTTCCCAGAAGAAAGGCTGCACCACCGTCACCCAGTCCCTGTTCCTGCATCCCGGAAGGAGAGGCAAGGCGAATATCCGCCGCTGTAACCAGCACATTGTTCAATGACCCTGCCTTGATGGAATCATATGCCATGAGTATCGCAGTTGTGGCACACCGCAAAGAGGTGTTAAAGTCTGCCGTTCGTGTTTCCCTTCGAAGATTCAGGGGGATGGCCATGGTTGCCGCACATTCCTTTTCCTTGTACGGGGAAGTTGTTGTGGCAAAAAAGAGCCCGTCCACTTTTTCAGGATCAAAATCCTGAAGACAGTTTATGGCTGATTCAACAGCCATTGTCAGGCTGTCTTCATCATAGTAGGCAACTGATCGTTCGCCCGGAATGGCAAAACCACCCCAGGCCTTAAGGCAAAGCTGCCTGTCCATTCGGTGCCATGGAATATATGCCCCATATGAAGTGATTCCTATCATACACTCCCTCCCCTGATTTTCTGTTAATAAATAAGATTGAGATAACTTTTAATCACTATCACTATTGGGCGTTTTTATATTAGAAAATATGTAAAATCAAGCAGTAATAAATGACTGGAAACCTATGGGTAAAAACCATAGGTGCCTTGGCGGTGCTTATTCGCATAAGAAATGTTCATGCTGATTCTTTCGAAGAATGCCATAAACCATTGAAAAGGCAATACGGAATAATTCCTCTGGGTGAATCAGAAAATTACCTTGACTCAAAAAAAGCGCTTTGTTAAATATTTAATTATAGTTTTGCCGGTTGCGTTAATTGGGAGTTTTATGAACACACTTGATATAATAATTATCGTTATTCTGTCCTTCTGCCTGATTAGAGGCATTTTCAGGGGCTTCGCAAAGGAGTTGTCTTCAATAATCGGTGTATTTGGTGGTCTTTATGCTGCCTGCGCCTATTATCCCAGTGTTTCCAATATGTTATCCGGCTTCATATCAGATTTTTCATATTGCAAAATTTTGAGCTTTCTAATTATTTTTTGCAGTGTTTTTTTTGTTATCAGCATTCTGGGCGTGTTGATTAAATATATTTTAAAAATCGCTTTTATGGGGTGGTTTGACCGCTTATGTGGTGCAGGATTCGGCATTGTCAAAGGGCTGCTGATTGTCTCTGTCCTCCTTCTTGCTTTCACAAGCTTTCTTCCCAGGGGGGCGCCGGTTATCAAAGAATCACAACTCTCCCCTCATGTGTCGCATATCTCTGAAGCAATGGCCAAAGTGGTTCCAAAAGACATGAAGAATAAGTTTGCGGTAAATATTGAGGGATTGAAAAAAGCTTGGAAAAAACACAACTGAATCATATCGATACCAACCTGAAATCATTGAAAAATATTGGCTCATTAATCCGGCTTGTTGAGGTTCTGCGGGGTGAGGGCGGCTGCCCCTGGGACAGGACGCAGACGCCCAGGTCCATTTCTGTCTATCTGGTTGAAGAGATGTACGAGCTTGTTGAAGCTATTGAATCCGATGATCCGGATAAAATATGTGAAGAACTGGGAGATGTTTTGTTTCATATTTTTTTTATAGCCTCTGTTTTTCATGAAAAAGGGTATTTTAATATCGGGGATGTTGCCGGATTAAATACAGAAAAGATGACCCGCCGGCATCCCCATGTTTTTGACAACAAAAAGGTTGAAAATGCCGAAGATGTGAAAAAACAGTGGCATAAAATCAAGATGAAAGAAAAAAATCATGCTGGAAATGAATCCCTCCTTGATTCCGTTCCTTCCAGACTTCCTCCCCTGATGCGTGCCTACAGAATTTCCGAACGGGCAGCCGTGGCCGGATTTGACTGGGATAATATATCCGGTGTTATGAAAAAGGCTGAAGAGGAATGGATTGAATTTCATGATGCCTTATCAAAAGGGGAAAAAGATAAAATTTCAATGGAGTTTGGAGATATCCTTTTCACACTTGTAAATGTGGCGCGTTTTGCTCGTATCAGGCCGGAGGCATCCCTTACGGACTCTACGAAAAAGTTTCAAAAACGGTTTAAATTCATGGAGAGAACGCTTTTAGATATGGGGAAAAGCCTTGAATCTGCCGGAAGAGATGAGTTGGATTCTTTATGGGAAGAAGCAAAGA
>JAUXDD010000014.1 GCA_030618465.1 Desulfobacteraceae bacterium | reverse complement strand
GGCCGTGATTTAAATTCCGGATGGAACTGGCAGCCCAAAAACCATGGGTGATCCTTGATCTCAACGATTTCTACCAGCTCTCCGTTGGGAGATATGCCGCTGACAACCAGCCCCTTTTTTTCGAGCTCTTCTTTGTATTGATTGTTAAATTCATACCGGTGGCGGTGACGTTCAAAGATATTTTTTGTACCGTAAGCGTTATAGGCAAAGGTGTTTTTTTCTATGCGGCATGGATATGCGCCAAGGCGCATGGTCCCGCCTTTTTCTGATGTAACGTCCCTTTTCTGGATGGTGTCGTTTTTGGGGTCATACCATTCCCGCATCAGATAAATGACAGGACAGGGAGTTTTTGCATCCAGTTCCGAACTGTGAGCACCTTTCATGCCGGCAACGTTTCGTGCATATTCAACAACAGCGATTTGCATGCCAAGGCATATACCGAAATAGGGTACCTTGTTTTCCCTGGCAAATTTTACAGCAGAAATTTTTCCATCTGTTCCCCGCGAGCCAAATCCGCCCGGGACAAGAATGCCGTCTGCACAGGAAAGTGTTTGAGCACAGTTTTCTTCAGTAATTTTTTCCGAATCAATAAACTCGAGATTCACTTTGCAGTTATTGGCAAATCCACCGTGATACAGGGCTTCGTTAAGGCTTTTATACGATTCGGTTAAATCCACATATTTGCCCACAATGGCAATGGTGACGGTATGCCCGGGGGTATTGATTCGCTCAATGACTTCTTCCCATGCATCAAGCCGTGGTGCCCGTGTCCAGATGTGGAGTTTTTCAACGATCCTGTCATCCAGACCCTCCTTATGAAAAAACATGGGGACTTCATAAATATTATTGACATCTCTGGCGGTGATAACCGAATCCACTTCCACGTTACAAAAGAGGGCTATTTTGGATTTGATATCCTTAGACAGATGCCGGTCTGTTCTGCAGAGAAGGATATCGGGCTGAATACCAATGCTTCGAAGTTCTTTGACGCTGTGCTGGGTTGGTTTTGTTTTAACCTCACCGGCAGCTGCAATGTAGGGAACATACGTAAGATGGATGTATAAAACATTTTCCTTGCCTGCATCCGCCCTGAATTGCCTGATCGCTTCCAGGAAAGGAAGACTTTCAATATCACCGATGGTGCCTCCGACTTCGACTATGACAACGTCTACACCGTTTTCAACCAGACGGATACTGCTTTTTATCTCATTTGTGATATGGGGGACAACCTGGACCGTTCCACCAAGGTAGTCCCCTTTTCGTTCCTTGGATATGACTGTGTGATAGATTTTTCCTGTGGTAAAATTGTTATTGCTGGCTAGCTTTGCTTTTGTGAACCGTTCATAATGCCCCAGGTCAAGGTCGGTTTCAGAGCCGTCGTCCGTTACAAAAACCTCCCCGTGCTGGAACGGGTTCATGGTTCCGGGATCAACATTAATATACGGGTCCAGTTTCTGCAGGGTGATGGTAAGGCCGCGGCTCTCAAGCAACGCTCCAATTGCTGCGGAAGCTAAACCTTTACCAAGAGATGAAACAACGCCGCCGGTTACAAAGATAAATTTTGTATTCGATGCCATAACTCTCCTTTAATCATAATGTGTTCAGGTTGAGGTATATAAAGAGTCATTTTTATGTTTTTGATACTGATTTTGAAAAAGATGATTGCATACATACTATTCGAACAATTTTTTAAAATCGTCAATAGTCTTTTTCACTTCGCTGATATCATTCGGGTCATTTTTGTCTTCTGTTTCCGCAGTAATCGGCGGATAAAGGAATTTAAGATGTTCGATATTATAAAAATTTTCAGATACAACCGGGTCCAGTTGAATTTGATCCACTTCGATCTTATACGCCAGATTGTTGTTTGTGTAAAACTCAATGCGCATGGGATACCATGTTCGTTTTATCCGTTTCCATTTTAAGTATCGGAACTCTATGGATTCATGAACAGTACCGGTCTCGTCCGGTTTACTTTTTAACAGCCATCGAATAGGTCGGAACGTATCTTTATCCACCCATACCTGGGAAACGGATTCATCCGGATATTTTGCGCCGATTATGTGTGCAATGGTTCCATGATAAAGGCCAAGACTGGAGACGGATACGTCAATGCCAAGGCGGGTCAGGTGCTCCTGAAAGAGGGGGCGATTCCGGTAAAGAAGGATATCCTTGTAGTGATCCGGCAGGGATTGGGTGGTGGATGTAACTTTTTTGTCAATCACTGTCAGGGCATTGTCAAAGGAAACAACATGAATCTTATGGGATTGTTCTGACAGGGTGTCGGAGCGGAATTCTCCAGGCAACCTGTATACTATGGTTTCCTGGAATTCAATGCTCTCTTCCCGGGGAAAGGTGTCGCTGCTTTCCGGATAAAGGGTAAGAGTCTGCTTAACATAAATTCCACCGGGGCGCCCCATTTTCGTAGTCATTAATTCCAGAATGTGGGGGCCTGTCAGCACAAAGGCATGCGCCTGAATGGTTAAAACAGTTAATACACAAACAAATCCGAAAATAAAAAAAACAAACAGATGCGCGTTAAGATCTCGCCAGGAAAACATTATCTGAAAACTTTGCTCCTTTTCCAAGTTCCTCTTCAATTCTGATTAGCTGGTTGTATTTGGCTACCCGGTCTGAACGTGACATGGAGCCTGTTTTAATCTGCCCGCCACTGACACCCACCACCAGGTCGGCAATGAAACTGTCTTCTGTTTCTCCGGACCTGTGGGATACAATGGTGGTATACCCGGCCTGTTTTGCCATTTCAATAGTATCCAGGGTTTCGGAAAGGGTGCCGATCTGGTTCAGTTTGATTAAAATAGAATTCCCGATTCCTTCCTGAATACCTTTATCAAAAATTTCAGGATTGGTAACAAAAATATCATCCCCCACCAGCTGTACCGATGTGCCCAGACGATCGGTCATCAGGGTCCAGCTGTCCCAGTCCTGTTCATCAAGGCCGTCTTCGATGGAAAGAATCGGATATTTATCAATCAATCCTTCATAATAGTCAATCATTTCTTCAGCAGTCAGCTCTTTATTTTCCGATGCAAGGATATATTTCCCGTCTTTGCAGAATTCACTTGCCGCCGCATCCATGGCAAGGCCGATGTCCTTTCCGGGTTTATAGCCGGCTTCGGAAATGGCATCCATGATACATTGAATGGCCGCTTCATTGGATTCCAGATCCGGCGCAAAACCGCCTTCATCACCCACAGCTGTATTCAACCCTTTCTTTTTCAACAGTCTCTTCAGGCTGTGAAACGTTTCCGCACCCATTCTTACGGCTTCCACAATGGAGGCCGCACTGACGGGTATGATCATGAACTCCTGGATATCAAGATTGTTTGCCGCATGGGACCCGCCGTTTATTATGTTCATCATGGGAAGCGGCAGATATCTGGCGTTTAATCCCCCGATATATCTGTAAAGGGGCAGGTCATAGGCAATGGCTGCGGCCCTTGCGGCAGCCATTGAAACCCCAAGGATTGCATTGGCGCCCAGCCGGGCCTTGTTTGGGGTGCCGTCAAGTTCAATCATGTGGTTGTCAAGATTTTCCTGGTCACAGGCATCCAGTCCCCGTATGCTGGGAGCGATGATTTTGTGTACATTTTCCACAGCCGTGGCAACGCTTTTCCCGCCAAATCGTTTTGAATCCTTATCACGAAGCTCAAGCGCTTCGCGTGTGCCTGTGGAAGCACCGGATGGTACGGATGCCCGGCCTGTTGCACCGCAGGCCAGAACAACATCAACTTCAACTGTAGGATTTCCTCTTGAATCAATAATTTCTCTTGATTTTACATGCATGATTTCAGTCATGATGTCGCCTCCTGTATAAACATTATGGTAAAAGATAATTTATTTAAATAATAGGCTTTTCATATACTTGACAAAATTTGAATACATGTTATTTTCACACATTTATATGTCAGTCAATATGCTGTTTGATATTTTACAGGACTGTTAATTTAATAAAGATTATAACATGGAAAAAACAGATTTATATACAGACGCCCACCTTTTTGTTTCAGCAATAAGGGTTCTTGAAAATCAAAAAGGAGCATCACCTTCAATTGAAGATGTATGCCGGACCATCTCTGTTTCCCTTGAGCAAGGCAATATAATTTGCAGAAAGCTCAATGATATGGAAATTATTGAAGTCGTTGAAGGCGCCTATGGTACAAAACTGTTTGTCAGAAATTTTTTATTAATAGAAGAAATACCAAAGGAAGCAGAAGAAAGCAAGCTAGAAGATGAAATTAAGAAATTTCAGGATTCAAAAAAAGGCCATTCAAAAGAGTTAGAGGCATTCCGGCAGAAACAGAAGCTGAAGAAAAAAGACCTGTTTGCCGAATTGAATCAGAAACTGAAAAAAGGAATAGATTCAGAATAAAATTTCAAATGATAAAACTCAAATGACAAATCAAATCCAAATGCTTTAAATGCCAAATTTTTTGAGATACCAATTGATTTGGCATTTGGTTTTTGACATTCATTTGAACGTTGATATTTTTAATTTGAAATTTATAAAAATGTTGTCTGTTTTGAGGTTATCTTGATGTTTTTACTCCGATTTTCGGGCACATATCGGAAACCGGGCATTTGCTGCAGAAAGGGGAAATCGGTCTGCAGAGCACCTGCCCGAAGGCAACGAGTAATTCATTGTATTTCACCCAGTGCTTTTTCGGAAGTTTTTTTCGCAATGCAAATTCCGTCTGGTCCGGATTTTTCGTCTTTACATATCCGATTCGGTTGCTTATCCGGTGCACATGGGTATCCACACAGACCCCTTCTTTATGAAATCCCTCGATAAGAACCAGGTTGGCGGTTTTTCTTCCCACGCCAGGCAATTTTAGAAGCTCATCCAGTTCATCCGGTACTTTGTTGTTATACTGTTCAATAATTATCTTGCTGATTTGCCGGAGCCGCTTTGCTTTTGTGGGGTAAAATCCCACAGGGTAAATCAGTTTTTGCAGCTGAGCTTCATCCAGTTTGAGGATTTCTTCTGTTGTTCGGGCAACCGCAAAAAGTGTTTCAGCTGCTTTGGCGGTTACTTCATCTTTGGTTCTTAATGAGAGAATCGTGGATACAAGAATTTCAAACGGCGTGCCCCCTTTATTTGAAATAAAGGTGATAACCGGTGCATTCCAGTTTTTGTAATTTTGGGTCAGGGCTTTTACAAAACGATCGATATTGAATTTATTCATTTTTTTTGTTTCTCCGTCATGCATTGCGCAACTAAATGATATTTGGTATCAGGGTAAATAACATAAAATTCGTTTTATGTATCAAAAAACATTTGACGGGGGTGACATGAAACAAATACTGGTATTAAAAAATACGGTGCAGGAATATGGATGGGGATCATATACGGCGATTCCGGAACTCCTTGGCCTAAAGTCGCCGGCAGATAATCCGCAGGCGGAACTCTGGATGGGAGCGCATCCAAAAGCGTCGTCCATGATTGAATATGAAGGTGTCTACCTGTCTCTTGAAGAGATGATTAAAAAATATCCTGTGGAGATTCTGGGTGAAGAAACAGCCGAAAAGTTTAATAACCGGCTGCCATATCTGTTTAAGGTACTGGCTGCGGCAAAACCGCTGTCCATACAGGCCCATCCCAGCCTTGATCAGGCAAAAGAAGGATTTGAAAGGGAAAACAGGCAGGCCATTCCCCTGGATGCGCCGGACAGAAACTACAGGGATGACAATCATAAGCCTGAGTGTATCTGCGCCTTAACCGATTGCTGGGCACTGAATGGATTTAGAGCCATTTCCGAAATTCATTTGCTCATGGAGAAAATTACTCCCATTGGATTGGAACACATTATTGATGACTTAAAAAAGGAACCGGATGCCGAAGGTCTGAAACATTTTTTCCAATCCCTGATGACTCTTGACCAGAACAGGAAACAGGCAGCCATTGAGGATGCCATAGAAAAAGCAGGGGGGCTGACTGAAGAAAGCCCTGTCTTTAACTGGATGATGAAACTTTACAGGGAATACCCTGAAGATATCGGGATTTTTGCACCGATATTTTTAAATCTTATATGTCTGAAACCCGGTCAGGCCATGTTTCTGCCTGCCGGCGAACTCCATGCGTACCTTGACGGTGTCGTTATTGAGCTGATGGCAAATTCCGACAATGTGTTGCGGGGCGGACTGACGCCAAAACATGTGGATGTTCCGGAGCTTTTGAAAATACTGAACTTTGAAGAAAGAAATATTGAAATCCTGGAATCTCTTAAAACAGGTGATTGTGAAGGTGTCTATGCCAGCAGTGCCCGGGAGTTTGTTCTTTCTGTCATCCGGGTAAAAGAGGGGCGGGTGTATTCAGGTCCCCGGAAAAGAAGTGTGGAAATCCTGCTCTGCACGGAGGGGGATTCGGTTATAACCGATATGGCTCTGAAAGAAAAAATTCCGTTTGCCAGGGGGACATCTGTAATCGTCCCTGCCCGTGCAGGGCAGTATACAATTGAAGGCAACGCGACTTTGTATAAAGCCGCGGTTCCGATTCGTCCGGTTTAAGAAATCGCGGAAGTATCTGGAAGATGCGCTTCTCGTTGGAACCTGCCTGATGCTGGTCACTGGCAACTGCTCACTGGATATATTGTAATCAGGAAATTTTTTCAGGGGATACTTTTTCAAATATGCCTGTGCTCACTGCTGGAAATATCATCCAGTATGGTTTTAATTATGTTCATAAGGGCTCTCCTGGATTTTTCTTTGCGTACGGGGTCTTTGCTTCGGACACTCTTAAAAAACACGGAACATATTTTTTTCTGCGATGTGGTAAGTGATGATGAAAATCCCATCTTTGTCCGTGTATGTTTAAGATCGCCGGACAGGTTGTCTGGATTATCCCTGCGGCCGTGCGCCCAGTTGATTACATGGGAATAATAGATAAGAGCCCTGTCCAGAAGAACATACAAAAACTGGATATTTTTGTTGGGTCCAACGGTTAATTTTGTACCGCCGATTTTTTGGCCCACAACCGATATGTGGGCCATATGTTCAGCGCCGAAAAAAGCAGAGCCTGCACCCACAGCACCGCCGATGGCAGTAAATAAACCAAACGTGAGCCCGGCAGCGGCCTTGTCCAGCACCGCCCCCATAATTCCCCCGGCAAAAGCGCCGGCAGCGGCAAGCTGCCCGGGTGTTAATCCAAGCACCTGCCATGTTCGTGTGCTGAACAGGTCCTCATGCAGAATCGACTGGGGGGGCAGTTCATAATTGAAAATGTTGTGTTTGAATTGTTTTTTGATTTGTGTGTGGGAGGTTTTTTCAATTTTTTCAATTTTGTTTTTATACGTCGTCTCCATCTGGTTCTTTTCGGCAGATTGCATCTTTGACGAATCTGTGAGTATTTTGGATACACGATATTCAATGCATCGGCAGAGCATATGGCAGATTATTTCGGCAGATTCGTCATTTCTGCGCTCCCAGTCTTTTTTAAATGCAGTTATGACGCTTTCCAGTGGAAATTGCAGGTCAGGATCAATTCCTTTAAGACTTTCCAGGAGATCAATACGCTGGGCATAGCTGGCGTTTAATGCATTGAAAATGCGTATGGTGTTGAAATGTTTCAGCAGTTCATTTTTCCAGACAGACAGGTATTGATCTTCATGTGTTTTGCAGTTGATGACCGCCATTCGCGGCAGGCCTGTCATTCTAAATATTTCCATTTCGGTTTTGTCATTCCGGCGTAAGGGGCGCGAACAGTCAACCACATAAATGATTCCCGCCCCTCTGGAAATCGGTGTGAACAGTTTGTGTTCTTCTGAAAAAATCGGGTTGTTTTTGTTGGCTTCACAGAATGCGGAAACGATCTGGTCACCCGTGCCCTTGTAGCTTTTCATCCATACAAGGGTTTTTTTTGGTGCTTGAAATCCCGGTGTATCCACAAACCGTATGATTTCCCTGCCGTCAATAATTACGGGAAACGATCTGCACTCGGTGGTTTCACCCGGGGTTGGCGTGACCCTCACACTATCATCTTCAGCCAGTGTGGATACAACGGATGATTTCCCCTCGTTGGGGTGTCCCATCACTGCAAATGAAGGAACTGAATCGTGATCAGTCATGATTTACCAGCCTTCCCGGTATGACATACGGGTCACCCAGACTGAACAGCGCCTGTTCCCAGATTATAAAGTCCCTGTCTTCAACTTCAGTAAAAATCGAATCCGGGGCAGGTTTTCCGATCAATCCAACATGGATTTTTGTTTTTGTACTGAAATAGCGTCTTAATTCTTTTAAAAACAAATATGTTTCCTGAATCGGTGGTTGCCAAGCTTCCTGGAGGAGAAGGATATCAGGTCCTTCGTCTTTCATGATTGCTTCGGACACCATATCAAATAGTGGCTTGTCTTCGTCAAAATCACCGGTTATTTTTATTTTTTTTTCGTGAATGATGTCGCCTATATGCCGGGCGACGGTTTGCAGTTCCTCATCTTTACAGCGGTCAAAAATGTCTTCATGGATAAGCGGGACCAGTTGTGTGGGTTGATGGGAAACCATTTCCTGTTTTAAAGGAGACGCACTCTGTTGGCGCAGGGCCGGGCTTTGACGGGAACTTGAAATACCGGATGTGGTTACAATTGGTGTCAGCATGCGACGAATCAGTTGATCACATGTCCTGTGGTGAAAATCGATCCTGTTGAGTGCACGGTATTGCAGGACATAACCGGCTATAAGCAGAATGATACGCGGAAGCAGCCCGTAAAACAGGACGGAAAGACATAAAAACGGCCACCACGCGGTTAAATCGGTTGTTGCTAACCGGTAAATACCCTCCTTTAAAACAATCCGGCTGCCTTCTATCTGGTGCGGGGTGGGATGGGCCACATGGGGCGGTACAAACCCGTTCCAGGGTGCTGCGAGGAATTCCACCATATGGTAAACTGTTTCCGTACTGAACCTGACCGTGGATTGCCAGCCAAAAGCAAGATCAGATCCCAGGATGCGCAAAAAAGTGGCTGAGAGTATCCCCACATTGAATCCAATGCCGAATATCTGCGCCACAATAAAAAAAGGCCAGTAGGATACCGTGCCGTAAATACTTTTTTTTTCTTTGAGCAATCCGGCAATAGTCCGGGCAGCATTCCGTTGTTGTGCGGAAAGTGTTGCCTCTGTTTTTGATTTTATTTTTTGAATAATTCCGGCCAGCAGCAAGGAAAGCAGATGATAGGCAACCGGGATTCGCGGTAGAAAACGAAACAGGCGGCGGCACAGAAAACTGCCGATGAGAACCAGCACCAGCAGGATTTGCATGATAACGAAAATTCCCAGATACAAGGATACGTTTATGGGATTTTCACCCTGATATGTCAGAAGGGTAAACGCCAGGCCAGTACCAATAAAAATTCCGAGAAAACCGAAAAGAAACTGAAACAATCTGTACGCATCATAAAAGAGGTCCCCTGGAAACATGAAATTTGCGTCCAGAGCCTGTTTTGCCATCTTTTTTTTCTGGTCCAGCCAGCACCGGATAATGAATCTGCCGGGATCGGCCGTGTTTTTTTCTTTTTTAAGGACCGGTTCAATATGGGCAAGGTAAATTTCCCGGTCGGAGTGATCCGGTTTTATCTGATCGTCACGGTCTTTTTTAAAAAGAAAAAATTCCAGATCGATAAGGTCATTGATACGCCAGTTTATTTTCATTTTCAGTTATATCCGAAAGCCAGTCAATCGCCCCTTTTTTCGTTTTTCTGTAAAATCCCTGCATGTATAAGATTTTATTCCGGACGGCATTAAAACGCCTTAATTCCAATAAAAATATTGTTGATCTATGTTAATCTATGTTGATTTATTAGCATGAGTAATGCCTGAAGGCAAGATGAGCCAAAATAATCTTAGAGAGAGACGATTTTATATGGTATGGTATAAAAAGCTGTCTTTGTCAGGTGCATATAGAACGATCAAATGAGCCAGGCATGGTTGTCCGTTGTTGAGATTCCTGCAGCAAAGTCACCCTGCCTTATGGGTGTGCGCTTAAGAAAATTGGAGAAAAACAGATAAAATGATGCATCCGTTTTTACAGAAATCATACAGGGGAATATATCCGTTCAGACTGGCAACCACCTCCTTTATCTATCCGGCCGGATATGAACCGAATGTAAGAATGCTGTCACCGCATGTGGACGAGGTGGAGCTGTTGTTTTTTGACAGTCTCTATGACGGAAGCCTGCCTTCGGATGAAGAGATCGGGCAGCTTGCAGAGATTGCTGTAGCGGAAGGCATTACATATAATATCCATCTGCCGGTGGATGTTTCCATATCAGATCCTTCCCCACGGAAACGTGCTGCTGCTGTTGATATGATGAAGCATGTTTTTAAAAAAACAGGAATACTTGATCCCACTACCTGGACACTGCATGTGCCCTATGGGGGTGATCCTGATGATGTGTTGTATCGTAAAAAATGGAAGGGACATGCTTTTGCAGGTATTTCGGAAATTCTTTCCACGGGGTTGGACAGCAGGAAAATTTCTGTTGAAACGCTTCATTATCCCTTTGAATGGATGGATACAATTATAGAGGGACTTGATCTTTCTGTCTGTATGGATATGGGGCATCTCATCACAGATGGGGTCAATCCGGTTCCATTTTATGAGAAATATGGTGACAGAATATCCATTTTTCATATTCACGGAGTAAGGGACGACCGGGACCATCTGTCCCTGGATATGCTTGAAGATAACTGGAAAGTGTGTTTGGAGGAACTGCTTTCTTCATTCAAAGGGACGGTGTCCATTGAAGTTTTTTCCTACGAAAATCTGGTGTCCTCTTTAAAGTGCCTTGGGACATTAATACATACATACGGTTAGCCAGTTAAAATCAAGTATGTCTTTAATCGACTAACCGGCAAACAGGTAAACTGGTAAACAGGCTAACCGCCTAATGAGAAGGCCTGGGAGTAAACGGGATATTAATATGATAGGAACCGTATTCCAGTTTTGCCTCAACAGGAAATCCGCATTTTTCAAAAACCTTCATCATGCCCGTGTTTGACGACAGGACATCGGCTGTAAATCCGTTAAGTCCCCGTTCCCTGGCCAGCCGGATAAGCATTTTTGTGAGAAATGTGGCGATACCATGGCCATGGTACTGTTCATCCACAACAAATGCCACATCTGCGGTGGGTTTACGTTGATTTTTTACAAATCGGGCTTCTGCAATAATATGTCCCTGGCCGGGTTCGCCGATCAGTCCAACAATGGACATGGCCCGGCTGTAGTTGATGTTGACATATCCCTGCATTTTAGAATGGGGCATGGTTTTTATGGGGGAGAAATAACGGTAGTATACGGCTTCATCGGAAAAACGGTAAAACAGGCGCCGCATCTCATCTTCGTCAGACGGCTTGATTGCCCTGAATCGGACATCAAGACCACCCTTGAAAATGTGTTTTTCAAAAATGGTTGAAGGATAGAGGGAGGAACTTTCAGCAAGAAAAATCTGATCCTGGTAGATGATTTTTTCTTTTTTTGCCTGCTCAAAAAGTGCCTTACGGTCATCAGGGTGGGCAAGTTCAATCAGTGCCTGGGCTCTTTCTCTTACGGTACGGCCGTTCATGTCTGCAACGCCGTATTCCGTGACCACCATGTCAATGGATTCCCGCATACTGAGCTGATTCGGCATATTTTCCACGGAAAGCCGGATGTTGGGTTCACCTTTGCGGTTCCTGCTTGTCAGGGCGATAATCGTCAGCCCTCCATCTGAAATGTCTGCGCCGTGGAAAAAATCCATGGTCTCACCCGGTCCCGCAGATACATTGCCTTTTCCAAAATGAAGGGCGATTTTTCCTGAAAGATCCACCCTGCGGGCAGGGAATATCAGCACAAACCTTGAATTTTTACCGATCTGGATGGGATTGAACGCCTTGTCCACACCCTGGAACTCCACAAGGGGGTTGCGGTCAAGCCAGGTCATGAGTTCCTTTGTCCCAAAAGCATAGGAAACCAGGGATTTGCCGCGCCACACATCTTTGTTCCGGTTGGTAACCGCCCCGCTTTTGATAAGGTCCATAAGCGCATCGGTGATAAAGGGAGAATGGACGCCCAGATTTCGTTTATGCGAAAGGTGTGTGCCCAGGGATTCAAACAGGGGGCCTATGGAAAATGCAATGCAGCTGCCGTCTTCAATAACAGATGCCACATTAGCCGCCACTTTATCAAATATGTCATCTTTGGGCCAGCGTGGAAAATAGATAGGGTCATCAGCAGAACGGATCAGCATGTCAAAAGTCGAAACATGGACAAATGTATCGCCAAAGGTCTGGGGAACCTTTGTGTTGATTTCGCCTATTAGAAGGGATGCCTGCTCGATTGCCTGGTGAGTTACATCAACCGAAACACCTAAGCTGCAGTACCCGGCTTCATTCGGAGGCGTGACCTGTACAAAGGCAACATCAATGGGAATCTGTTTGGTCTCAATCAGGCGGGGGATCCGTGAAAAACGACTGGGAACCAGATCCACATGGCCGGCAGTAATGGCTTCGCTTGCTACCCAGCCTGAAAAAAAAGTCTTGAGACGATACTTATGGGAACGAAGTTCGTTTATTGAAATGGTATCGCCCAGGCTGATCAGCTGTATCAGCTCCAGGTCCTGGAGATTGGGTGCGTCTGAAGTCATGAGGCTCTTTACAAGAGTTCTGGGTTCTGCCACGCCGGTTCCAATAAAGATGCTCATTCCGGGTTCGATTTTTTTTAAAACATCTGCCGGGGAAACAATCCTTTTTTCCCAGTCATTACTATCTGGCCCGGTCATTTTTTACCTCGTGTATGGTAGAGAGAATTATGGACAGTCCAATAGTGCATTACCCGTTATGAATATGCTTTACAATATGTCCCAGCTCCGGAAAAATGAGTGCCCTGCAGGCAAGTTTGCAGGCATTAAGGCTGCCGGGCATGCAGAAGATAACCGTTTGATCGATAATACCGGCGGTTGCGCGGGACATGATGGCTGCGGAATCGATTTCTTCGAAGCTGAGTTGGGCAAAAACAGGCCCGAATGACGACAGCTCTTTTTTAAACATGGACCGGACCGCTTCTATTGTAACATCCTTATTGCTCAGGCCGGTTCCGCCTGTAAGAAGCAGGGCATGGGGGTGATGAGCGGCAATTACGTTGAGTACGGTGACAGCAATGGTTTTGGCATCGTCAGGTATAACCTGATGAAGCACAACCGTGTGCCCTTCTTTTTTTGCCCGTTTGCTGATCCAGTGACCGCTTTTATCCTCTGCCAGGGACCGGGTGGTTGAAATTGAAATAACGCCGATATCCAGGTTGGCGGGGGCGTTTTTTTTATGTTTTTTTGTTCCCATTTTTGTTATTCCTGCTCAATTACAACCATATTTTTTCCATCGTGTTCTTCCAGCAGTACATTGACTCTCTCCCGCTTCTTGGTTTTAACAAATTTCCCTGTGTAATCGGCCTGAATCGGCAGTTCTCTGAAGCCCCGGTCTACAAGTACGGCAAGCTCTATCCGGTCCGGCCTGCCGAAGTCAATCAGCGCATCCATTGCCGCCCTGATGGTACGTCCTGTATAGAGAACATCATCCACAAGAACAACATGCTTTTCATCAACCGAAAAGGAAATCTTCGTGGCCTGTACAACCGGCTGCGGGCTGATTTTTGTCCAGTCGTCCCGGTACAGGGTGATGTCAATATAACCGGTTGGAATTTCAACCCCTTCAATGTCATTTATTTTTGCCTGAATTCGTTTTGCCAGATAAACACCGCGGGTTTGGATACCTATCAGGGACAGGTTTTCAACACCTTTGTTTATCTCAAGAATTTCATAAGCCATTCGTGTTACCATCCGGTCAATATCAGCTGTCTTTAAAATAATATCACTGGTACTCATGTGCTGGCTCCCGGGTAAATACGGTTTGTTAAAACAATCATTAATACAACTTACAATCTATACCATCCGGTCATTTAAGATCAAGCATATAATATATCCGTATAATATTCCTGCAAAACCTTAAATTACCTTGATTTTACATGTGTTTTTTCTTATATCACATGGCAATGGTAAAAGCGAATTTTCAGCTTTAAAAAACGGTTTTACATATGAAATATCCATGCACGGGCGTAATACTGGCCGGCGGTCTCAGCACCCGTTTTGCCGGCAAAAACAAGGCATTTGTTGAAGTGGGCGGTGTTCGGATCATTGATAGGATTTACGATACATTAAAAAACCTGTTTGAAGAAATTATCCTGATTACCAATGACCCCCTTGAGTATATTGAATATGATGCATTAATTGGGATCGATCTGTTTGAGAAACGAAGCTCGTTGAACGGCATATATTCAGGGCTTTTTTATTCATCTCATCCGCATGTATTTATTACAGCTTGCGATACACCGTTTTTACAAAAAGAGCTGGTGGAAATGGTGACAGGCAGTATTGACGACCGGTTTGACGTTGTTATGCCCCGCACATCAGAGGGCTCTGAACCCCTGTGTGCAGTTTATTCAAAAAAGTCCCTGAATCGGATTGAACAGCATATGATTCAGGACAAACACAAGATTCAAAGGGTTTTTCGACAGGATCGCATTAAAATTGTTTCTGAGAAGAGTTTGAGAAAAGTAGATCCGGATCTGATATCTTTTTTTAATGTGAACTCGTCTGAAGATCTTGTCATGGCTGAAATGCTTGCCAAACAGGGCAAGGGCGACTAAAATTTTTGACAGCTTTCAAGGAGTTTAAATGAATATTGCGAATTTGATTGATCAAATTAAGAACCATCCGGATTATGACAAGGCCGGTATGATTCTTTGCCACAACGGTGTTGTTCGGGGTACGTCACGTGACGGGAGAAAAGTGTCCGGACTTTCCATATCTGTGGATTATGAGACACTGCAACAGGTGGTTGACGAGCATAAAAAACGACCGGGAATAATTGAAATACTGGTTGAAATTGTCGCAGGAAAAGACCTGGCCGTAGGTGATGATGTGATGCATCTGGTTGTTGCGGGTGATATCAGGGAACATGTTATTTCCACACTCAGTGATACATTAAATGCCATAAAATCAACAGTTACGAGCAAGACCGAGTTTTTTTCAGAATAAGAGATAAGAGAAAGGAGCTTTTCATGCCTGAATTTACCCATATAGATGACGAGGGGCGGGTCAGGATGGTGGATGTCACTCAAAAAGAAGAGACCCATAGGGTTGCAAAGGCACGGGGGGTCATTTCCATGAATCGGGAAACATTTGAAACCATTCAAAATCAGAAGGTGAAAAAGGGAAATGTTCTTGAGACGGCAAGGATTGCCGGTATCATGGCGGCCAAAAAGACATGGGAACTTATTCCCATGTGCCACCCTCTGAATATTACCCATGCACAGGTGGATTTTTTCCCAGACAATGAGGCCTGTGCCATACGGATTGAATCCGAAGTAAGGCTTGTGGGGCAGACAGGAGTGGAAATGGAAGCCCTTACAGCAGTTTCAGTAGCAGCTCTCACCATATATGATATGTGCAAATCATATGATAAGAGCATGACTGTTTCCGACATTTTTCTTCTTGAAAAATCAGGCGGCAAGAGCGGTAAATTTACAAGGACCTCTTAATCATTTTTGATTTTTTACCACGGAAGAACACGGAATTACACTGATAAAAAAGAAAAAATTCGTGTTAATCCGTGTGTATCCGTGGTTAACCAATAAAAAGGCTTTTCTTTAATGTAATTGAATCAAATATGAAAAAATCACTATTCTGCTTCATTGCTGCAATTGCTTTATCCTTTTTATTTAACGGATGTGCCGGTGTCAGGCCGCCGGATACCACAGAGCCCCTTTTTTTTAAACTCCCCCTCAAATTGTATCCTGAGTTTACGGATGATATGGGCTATGACGGCCTGGAACACGGAATTCTTCAGAGTATTTCATATCTTCGGAAACTTCCGGCTGAAAGGCAGATTAAATTCGGGAATGACAGCTATGATGCCGCTCATTTGATAGAATCACTTGAATTTTTTATGGATTTCATAGATAGAAGGCCATCCGGGCATGAAATAAATACATTTATCAGATCCAATTACCTGGTTTACAGGTATTTCAGGCAGGCAAAATCTGTTGATGTGTTTTTTACCGGATATTATGAACCTTTTCTAAAAGGCAGCCTCAAAAAGAGTGATGAATACCGGTTTCCTGTTTACGGGCTGCCCGAAGATCTGGATGAAATTGATCTTTCCCTGTTTTCTTCGAAATTCAAAGGGAAAAAGATTGTGGGAAGATATACGGATGAACCGAAATTTGTCCCCTATTATGAGCGCAGTGAAATTGACACATGCAAACCGCTTGAACAAAGCGCTCCATGCCTGGCGTGGGTAAATGACAGGGTGGATCTTTTTTTCCTGCAAATTCAGGGATCCGGAATCATTTACCTGGATAACGGGCAGAAAATGAATGTGCATTACCATGCATCAAACGGCCGGCCCTACAGATCCATCGGGAAACTGCTGATTAATGAAGGAAAGGTGGCCGGAGAAGACATGTCCATGCAGAAAATCCGGGAATATCTGCATGAACACCCGGAAGAGATTCAGGACATATTAAACCATAATCCGAGTTATATATTTTTTAAACTGGAAGAAGATGGGCCGTTTGGCTGTTTCGGCGCTAAATTAACCCCGGGAAGGTCAATTGCACTTGAAAAAAGGTTCTTCCCTTCAGCCGCCCTGGCATTTATTGAAGCCCAAAAACCATTGGTGGATGGTGAGGGCAGGATTATGGAATGGACGGATTTCAGCCGGTTTGTCTTAAACCAGGATACCGGCGGTGCCATCCGGGGACCGGGCCGGGCAGACCTGTTCTGGGGCAACGGGGCTTATGCGGAAATGGCAGCAGGATACATGCGGCATACCGGGAGTATGTGTTTTCTGGTTCTTAGGCCGGATACCATGTGAGCTTTCGACTGATATGGCTTGACTCTTATTCATTAAAAAAGTACAAATAACACTTGCTGGTCACTTATTTTACAGGAGAGCGCTTATGTTTGGCATGGGCATGCCGGAAGTCATTCTTATACTGGCTATTGCACTGATTGTGATTGGACCCAAAAAGATACCGGAGCTTGCAAAATCCCTGGGACGTGCAATCAGCGAGTTTAAAAAGGCTACAAATGAATTCAAGGGCTCCCTTGACATTGATGAGGATATAACAGGCATCAAAAACACAATTAAGGAAATAAAAAATGATGTCAAAGACACTATTGACATAACTGCTGATATAAAAGAAGAAAAAAAACGTGACAATGCAGATGTCCCGCCTGAAGAAGAAATCCCTGTGGAAAAGACGGAAGAAGATGCGGATGATGACAGAGAAGCCAAAACAGGCAGTGCAAAAAAGGGTATAGATGATGAGTGAAGTGGAAGAAGGCGTTGAAGAAAAAATGCCTTTTACGTCTCACCTTGAAGAGCTGCGAACACGGCTGATTCGCTGTTTTATTACTGTGGGGGTCGGGTTTGTTGTTGCTTACGGGTTTAAGGAAAAAATTTTTACGATTCTTACCCGCCCGTTGATTTCTGTGATGCAGCAAGGTGAAAAGCTGATTTTTACCGGCCTTCCCGAGGCGTTTTTTACATACCTGAAAGTTGCTTTCCTCACAGGCCTGATGCTGGCTGCCCCCGTCATTATTTATGAATTCTGGATGTTTGTTGCGCCCGGGCTTTATAAAAAGGAACGGAAACTACTGATACCCATTGTAATCCTATCAACGATATTTTTTATGGGCGGTTCTTTGTTCGGTTATTTTATTGTATTTCCGTTCGGGTTCAAATTCTTTTTGGGATTTGCCTCTGAAACCATACAGCCGCTGCCGTCCATGAGCGAGTATTTAAAATTTACTTCCAAGCTGTTACTTGCCTTCGGGCTTGTTTTTGAACTTCCGCTGGTGATTACGTTTATGGCCAGACTGGGTATTGTAACGGTTCCATTTTTGAAAAAGAACCGGAAATATGCCCTGCTGCTTTTTTTTATAGGTGCTTCCATATTAACACCCCCGGATGTGGTTACCCAGATAATGATGGCGCTGCCCCTGATGGCGCTTTATGAAATCAGTATTCTGGGTGCACGGCTGTTTGGTAAAAAGAAGACAGATGAAGAAGGGAGCGATGAAAAGACCGGACTTCAGGAATCAGATGAACCGGCTTCAAAATAATATTGACATAATGAAAGCTGCCTGATAATAACAGGGTTCTAAATTTTATTAATAAATTATCATATATATAATCGAAACTTGTATTAAGGAGGAAATCAATGAGGAACAGAGGGCTTTTATTTTTAACGGTTGCAGGAATTTTATCACTGTTTCTTGCAGGCGGGCTGTATGCGGGGACAAAGGTGGATGATGTTATCAAAATGGAGAACAAGGCCTATGAAAAACATGATAAAACCATATGTGTGTTTACGCATAAAAAACATGTTGAAGAATATAAGGCCGGCTGCGGTGATTGTCATCATGACAAGGACAACAAACCCTTGAACGATCTGAAGATAGGGGATGACGTACAAAACTGTATTGAGTGCCACAAAAAACCCGGTTATATTAAAGGAAAAGAGGCAAAAGGTCTGTCAAAAGAGCAGAAGCGCGAGTACCATGCTAATGCCATCCATGATAACTGCCGTGCATGCCATAAAGACTTTAACAAGGAAAAAGGATTGACATCAAAGGATGAAGGTGCCGCCCCCACCAGCTGCAAACAGTGCCATCCAACGGAAAAGAAGTAATTGGAAATTCAGAATACCTGAATCAGGTATCATTTTTATAGAATAAAGGCGACTGCTCCTAAGGCAGTTGCCTTTTTTTATTGTAAGTCATAGCATTTCTTACCATGGCTTCAGCCCACTGGGGTGTGCCAAGCGCGTGCAGGTGGGTATAACTGGCGAGGACGTTTTTATAGCAGATTCCATCCCGGTTATTTGCAAAACCGGTCCCCCTTTTCGTGCAGAACACCATGTCACTGTTTTTTCCCTCCCATTCCAATACTTTTGAATATCTGAATTCATGGCCTTTTAATTCCGTGCCGATGGTGAAATAGGGGTTTTCCTTATCAACAACCGAAATAGTATAGCCGTGTCCCTGTGGTTTTTTTGAAATCCCGAAAATAATGGGGAGCACACCAGTCATAGGATAGGATTGATCTTCAATGATCAGCTTTTTACCCAGGTACATTAAACCACCGCATTCCGCATAGATGGGCAGGCCGTTTTCCGCCATAGACCGGATCTGCTCTCTGAAGGATGTGTTGCCGGCCAGTTCCCTGGCATGGGTTTCAGGGAATCCGCCGCCAATATAAAGGGCATCCACCAAAGGAAGGGTATTGTCTTTGAGCGGGCTGACAAAGACGGTTTCAGCGCCGGCTGCCACCAGGGCTTCAATGTTGTCAGGATAATAGAACTGAAATGCCGGGTCTTTGAGGATGCCGATTCGTATTTTGTATTTTGTATTTTGTATCTGGTGTTTTGTATTTTGTATTTTGAGGGTTGCTTTTGCCGGCAGCGGCTCTTTTGCTATTTGTTCCAGTGTATCAAGATCAATATGGCTTTCAGCAATTTTTGCTGCTGCATTTACCGAGGCTATGGCCCATTGATGTTCATGGGTAGGGACAAGGCCCATATGTCTTTCCGGAAAGTCATGTTTTTTCAGTTTGGGAACGGCGCCTATCACGGGTATGCCGCAATGATGTTCAATGCTTTTCCTGCAGATGTTTTCGTGCCTGGTGCCTGCCACCCGGTTTAATATCGCACCTTTGATGCTTACTTTTCGATCAAAGTGGATGCATCCCAGGACTGCTGCAGCCATGGTCCGTGTGGTTTTGGTACAGTCAATACAGAGAATGACAGGAACATTTACAAGCTTTGCGATTTCTGCCGTACTTGTTGTGCCTTCCACATCAATTCCGTCATACAGGCCACGGTTTCCTTCAATAACGGCGATACTGTTTTTCGAGACTCGGGATGTATAGGAACGGAAAACCTGTTCCCTTGTACAGAGGAAAGAATCAAGGTTATAACAGGGCCGGCCTGCTGCAAGAGACAGCCAGCCTGCATCGATATAGTCAGGCCCTTTTTTAAAAGGGATGACTGATTTGCCTTTGTTCCGCCATGCAGCCGTTATTCCGATTGACAGTATGGTTTTCCCTGATCCGCCTCTAAACGCTGCAATAATAATTCCCGGATCACGGGATTTGTCATGCTCCATGCCTGCCTGCTGCATAGGATAAGGTTTGAATATTTTACTAAGTCAGGGGAAGATTTATACCGATATTAATCTTCGTGTTCAGCCGCAGCCTGTTTGCCGGTGCCGGGCAGCCCGTACATGGATGTACTTCCGCTTGACCAGTATTCAAGCTGACAGTCTACAACCATCTGGGTAATGAACTTTTTTGCCGGTCTTGGTTTCATTTCGAGTATTTTAGCAAGATCATTAAAATAAAATTTTGATTTTGTTTTCAGCTTTTTTTTCAAAGCTTCAATGATTTTTTCTGCTGCTTCTTCTTGCTCCATAATATATGGCTCCTTACATTAAATGAATCAGCAGGAATGCAGAAAAAATCTGCATTCCTGCTGAAGGTATATTATTATTTAGTGAACTTGAACTGCGTTGTCTGGCGCCATGTATAGTAAGCCGCATCACGGAAGTCATCAATAAGATGGTGGGTAAAGTCAAGTTCGCAAATTTCAAAGAACCTTTCCCAGCCGATTCTTTCTGCCCATTCTCCAAGACGCTCATATTTGTTGGCGTTATCTGAATAAGCTTCAATCATGTTTTTGATTACTTTAGTCGTCGTTGGCCATCTGGGAGCTTCATTGGGAATAAACGCAACAACAACTTTGGAGAACTTGGGTGCGCTGATTCTGTTTGAGACCTTGCCGCCGGCCATGATTACGATACCGTCGCCGTCCTTGTCTGCAAGGGGCATTGACGGACACATGGTGTAGCAGTTACCGCAGAACATACATCTGTCTTCTTTAACTGCAACACTTTTTACTTCCTGGCCTTTGAATTCAACCTTGGCCGGTTTGATGGCAGCTGTGGGACAGGCCGCAATTGCAAGAGGGATTTCACACATCTTGTCAAGGTATTCATGATCCAGCAGCGGTGGTTTACGGTGATATCCCAGGATAGCAATATCAGAGCAGTGAACAGCGCCGCACATGTTCAGGCAGCAAGCCAGGGAAACACGAAGCTGAGCCGGAAGACGCATGTTTTTGAAATCGTCAAATAGCACGTCCATGGTTGCTTTTACAGGACCGGATGCGTCGGTTGCCGGAGTGTGGCAGTGAATCCATCCCTGTGTATGAATGATATTGGTAACGCCTGCACCTGTGCCGCCTACCGGGAACTTGAAGCTGCCGCCTGCAAACTTGCGGCTCTCAAGATCATCTTTAAGCGGTTTTACTTTTGATTCTTCATCTACCATAAACTCAATGTTGTTCCTCGTCGTAAAACGAACATGTCCGCTACAGTGTTTGTCGGCAAGTTCACAGATTTCACGAATATGTGTTGTACTCATCAGACGAGCACCACCGGCTCTTACGGTAAAAACCTTGTCGCCGGATTCTGCCACATGGACAAGAACACCGGGTTCCAGTATTTCATGATAAAGCCATTTCCCCTTGTTATTCTTGATAACTTCGGGGTAAAATTCATCAAACTTTCTCGGACCGATGTCAGAATTCCTGTTTTCCATCGGTTTGTCAGGATTATAACCTGAAGATACAAATGCCATTTTATTTACCCCCTTATCTCTTATGGTCTTTTCTGAATTCGTCAATATCGCGTGTCCAGCCGCCTTCAACCTCTTCTTCTTTCCAGAAGATATACGGATTGGTACGAGGTTCCTTAACGTGCTGCGGAACCGGCTCAATGCCTGTCGCTTCAAGCAATCTTTGGAATCCCTGACGCTTGATCAGTTCACCAAGGCGTTCACGGTTTTTGCCTTCTTCCATCCACCAATCCCATATGGGTTCAATGACATCCTTTATTGCCTGATAATCGTTATCAGGATTAACTTCAACAAAAGGAACAAGCAGGGAGCCCATCTGGGCGCCGTCAAGAATGGGAGCTTTTGCGCCCGCCAGGATGGAGCAACCGGTTTCCTGACCGATTCTCAGCGCTCTCGGCATAACATTAATGCAGTGCATGCAGCGGGTACATTCCCTGGTATTGATTTGAAGTTTTTTACCTTCGTATTTCATGCAGCCTGTGGGGCAGAGATCAACAACTTCTTTCTGGATGTCAAATGCACCCCAGTCACGTCCGGCATGAGCGCCGCCATTGGGCAGAAATTCGCCGCCGACATAGCCGGCAACCGCTTCCTGATCAATGCGGATATCATCTTTCCAGGTCCCGATAAATGACAGGTCGGAACGTGCAATGGATGCTACGCAGCAGTTCGGACATCCGTCAAATTTAAACTTGAACTTATAAGGAAATGCCGGCCTGTGAAGCTCATCCTGATACTCAATTGTGAGATGATGGCAGATATCCTGGGTGTCATAACATGCATATTCACAGCGTGACTGTCCAATACAGTCAGCAGGGGTACGCAGGTTGGAGCCGGAACCACCAAGGTCCTGATCCATGTTATGGGACATTTCATAGAAAATTTCTTCCAGTTGGGGCGTGGTTGTACCGATCAGTATAATATCACCGGTTGAGCCGTGCATATTGGTAATACCACTGCCTCGGAAATCCCACAGGTCACAGAGTTCTTTCAGGTATTTTGTGGTATAGTATTTCCCAGCAGGCTGGGCCACACGGACTGTGTGGAAGTGAGCAACACCCGGGAACATTTCCGGCTGGTCACAGTACCGTCCGATAACGCCGCCGCCGTAACCAAATACACCAACGATTCCGCCGTGTTTCCAGTGGGTCTTTCCATGCTTGAAAGAAAGTTCAAGGACACCCAGAAGGTCATCGACAACGTCAACCGGAATCTGAAGTTCCAGACCCGCTTCATTTTTTGCCCTTTTTTCTGCTTCCTGCTTAAGATCGGACACAAAGCTAGGCCATGGTCCTGATTCAAGCTGGTCAAGCAAAGGAGTTTCATGTTTTGCCATTATTTTACCTCCATTTGATAAAAAAATTTACCGATCCTGATTTAATTATTTTATAAGCCAGGATACTCCCAAGTTATTAACTAACTAAAATAATACTAAAAAGCTACAATGAATAAATTGCAGGTTACTTTCAGGCAATTTAAAAAAAGCAAATATAAATTCAATCTGTTTTTTTGTCAACAAAAAAGGGACGCTGTTAACGAGTTATTATTATTATTAATCCATGGGTGCATGATGTAATACTCTATATTGATGCAAGTATATTTTTTTTCCACTATGTTGTGGGTTTATTTTTCCAACACCCTGAGATAATGTACTCAATGAACCGTCCTGATTTAAACTCCCTTATATAGACTGATGAATTGCCTGATATAATACGCCCACATGGTTTCCCAGGTGTTTTTTTATTTCAGGGATTTCAGGTGCACCGGGATGGTAAGTATTGACTATGTCTGCGGCCAAGTTACGCAATTCGGATTCAGTATAGGATGACACCAGAAAATACAGGAAACAATCGTCAAGGGGGATAGACAGTGTTTTTATTGATGGTTTTGAGGCAAGCCCCTTGAGAAAACCGCTGACAATCCCGTAAATAGCAGGGGTCTCCGCCCATACAATTTCTCCTGTTCCGTCCATCCTGTCAAGGCGCATTCGGATGGAAAGGTTAAGAAAAAATACAACCAGTGCCTCCAGTATGGACTGAGGATGTGGTTCACTGTTTTCACTATCCTCTTTTTTAAAAAGGGGGTTATATTGCCGGACGGTTATAAGCCTGACATCAATTTCGTTATTATTTCGTTTGATAATGAAATCACCGGCAGCATGGTGCCACTGTGAAATCTGTTCAAATGTTTCCGTGTTGTAATAGTGGGTCAGAATGGTTGCTGCCTGCCTGAAAAGCGTAACGGTCTGTTCGCGGGTCAGGTAATAATTACCATCCACCGGATCCCAGACAATTGTTTTTTGATTCCCTTTTGGATCACGTGTAATATGAAATTCATTATATCTGTCAAACCACTCTCCTAAAAATATGCAGATCCGGCTACCATTAATAATGACAGCACCTTCTCCATATACGCATGGAATGTGCTGCCCCGGAAAATTATTATTCAACTTTTTCAATATCCGGTATTCCTGTTTGATATACTCTTTGCCGGTATCTGTGACGGCAACATTTAATACAAATTGATATGCGCGACCGCAGGCAGTTACCCGGATGCGAGAGGGATGATAAAATTCACCATGCTTTTCCAGAAAGACTTGAATCCCTTCAATGTTTTTCAGATTTGTTTGTTGTCGGCACTGATCCGAAACAGCGGTTAAGAGCATGGTAAAACTGGTTTTTTCAAGAAAAGAACGAACCGCTGAAAAATAATTCCCATAGCTTACAGGAGAATCCTTGACAAAAATCTGGTGTGGCCGATTTACAGGCAACGGATTATTCCAGATGCTTCGGTCTTCTGTGACCGGGGTTTCTTCATCCGCCAGGAAATAGGTGAAAGGTATATCTTCAGGCATTGTGTGACCAGTGAAAAAGGAAACGTTATTGTGTCTAAGCCTGTCTGTGCCCGTCAATTTCTTTTTGAATCTGGGGCGGAACGTTATATCCCAGTTCAATGGCCTTGTCACAATGTTCAACTGCCTTTTCAAATTCCCTGTTTTCCAGGTAGCCCAGAGACAGATTATAATGGGCCAACGGGAAATTCGGTTCAATGCTGAGGGCTTTCTGGTTGGCTTCAATACTTTCATGAACAAGCCCCTGCATCAGGTAGGCATTGGCCAGTGTGGTGTATGCCTGAATGAAATTTGAATTATAACTAATCGCTTTTCTCAGGGCCCGTTCGGCCTCCTCGACGTTGCCTTTTTGAAGCTGAACAAATCCGATGTTTCCCCAGCCTTCGGCAAATCCTGCCCGTGACCGAACCGCGCGCTGGTTAAAATCAAGGCAGCCGTCAAGGTCTCCGCGCTGCAGGCAGATTCCTCCAAGCTGGACATAGGCCTCTGCCAGGGTGGGGCAGCTTTCAACTGCCTCGTAGAGCAATGGTTCGGCCTCATCATATTTTTTAAGTCCGAGAAGCGCTACCGCAAGATTGTATTTGGATGTTCCGCAATCCGGGTTTGAGGCTACGGCCGCCCGCTGCATTGCAATATATTCTTCTGCGTTTTTTGCCTTTACCATAATTTAGTCCTTTATATTTTTATTATGAACCTGCTCAAATATTATGTCATGTGGCATATGTCAAATGAATATTGATTTACGTGTAAACTTACTGTATTGCAATTAGAAACACGTCTGCTGATAATTAGGAGAATAATATGAGCATTAAAGGAAGTTTTACAGCCCTTGTTACACCGTTTAAAGATGATTCTGTGGATTATGAAGGGCTTGATAAACTGATTGATTTCCAGATGGAGAACGGAATTTCCGGCATTCTGGCTGTGGGGACAACCGGGGAAAGCCCGACCCTGAACTGGGATGAACACAATCGGGTTATTGAAAAAGTGGCTGAAAAAACAAAAAACACCTGTATCTGTATCGCCGGCACAGGAAGCAACAACACAAAGGAAGCAATTGAGGCAACAGGTCATGCCGCAAAAGCCGGTGTGGATGCAGTCCTTCTTGTGGATCCGTATTACAACGGGCCAAGTTCCCTTGAGATCAGAAAGGAATATATTGAACCGGTTGCAAAGGCGTTTCCTGATGTGACGGTAATACCTTATATTATACCCGGCCGGACCGGCGCACAGATGTTTCCTGAAGATCTTGCTATTCTTTATAAAGCATATAAGAATGTAGATACAGTTAAGGAAGCAACCGGTGATCCGGACAACATGAAAAACACACGATCCTGCTGCGGGCCCGACTTTACCATACTTTCAGGAGATGATGACCTTACGTTCAAAATGATGACCGATGCGCAGATCAGTGCATCGGGTATTATTTCGGTTGTTACAAATGTGGCACCAAAGGCTGTGGTTGAGATGGTGAAGTATATTGAGCAGGGAAATAGTGAAGCAGCGGAAAAGCTGGAAAAAGTCATTAAGCCGCTTTTCGGTCTTGTGGTAGTGAAAACACATGAAGCCACACCGTATGGGGAGGTCATGTGCCGGGCCAGAAATCCACTGGCAATCAAAACGTTAATGGCGATTCTCGGGATGCCTTCCGGTGGATGCAGGCAGCCTCTTGGCAGGATGACGAAAAAAGGTCTGGAAACAGTGCTTGAAACAGGTCGGCAGGTTCAGGCCGATAATCCGGAGATATTAAAACCTGTAGCAGACTTTTTTAATGTGGATATTGACGAGCGGTTGAACAATCCTGAAAACTGGGAGGATTTTTACTATACAGAGTATTAGTATTAGCGCTTTGGCTATTTCCTGCACTACACTTTTAATTACACCCCTTCTGTAAGAGATTACTCTCCTGAAGCTGGTGTTTTCTGGCGGGCGGCAGCAGCTTCCTTATTAATCTTAAAGTCTCCGATTTTGTACAAAACCCATTTTATCCATTTAAATCCAAACTGCAGAAGAGCGATTTCATCTTCTTTAATTTTGTTTACGGTATCCGCATCAATTTCATAGAGATTCAAAAATGTACTTTCAAAAACAAACTGCTTGAACTGATCAATGTCATAGCTTGTTGTGAAAAACATTTTTTTGCTCTGTTCGCTCAATTTGACGTTTTTAGGGAAAGATCTTTTTCGAACCAGCAGGTCAGTCCATTTGGCATTGATTTCATCATGGATGTCCACCCCCTGATCTTTTCGCCATTCCCTTACCGTCCACTCCTTATCTTCCTCAAAGCCTTTACAGTGGGGTTCGTCTACAAAGAAATAAAAGCCTCCATCATCGTTTTCCTCTTTATAGCTCAAGGAGGCCACGCCAAGTGGGTAATAACGGCAGGTTGATGGCCTGTCTCCATAAACGATACAGCCTTCTTTATCACGAACAAACGGGCAGGACTCTTTTTCATCATCCAGCAACTTTAGCGTGACAACAGGCAAATCAGTTTTTTCAAGAAGATGGGGTTCCGTGTAGATGGCGAGAAATTCCGTTGATGAAAGGTCAAGCCTGTTTTTAAGTCTGACAATATCATAGGG
>JAUXDD010000115.1 GCA_030618465.1 Desulfobacteraceae bacterium | reverse complement strand
GAAGCAACAAATGCAGCGGGCATTTCTCTGCCTGATGATCCTGCATTTAATGAGCAGATTAAAAGCGTTTTTGGTTTCAGCGATTTTATTGCAAAAAGCTGTACACGCAACCCTGAATTACTGAATGACCTTGCCAAAAGCGGTGATCTTCTGAAAAAGTATTCCGGAGATGAATATGCAACCCGCCTGGCAAATGCGCTTGAGAGTGCGGCTGATGAAGCTGAACTCCTCCTGATTATCACGCAGTTCCGGAACCGGGAAATGGTTCGGATTGCCTGGCGCGACCTTACCGGAATGGCGGATCTTTTCCAGACCATGGCAGATCTTTCTACATTTGCAGATACCTGTATTGATCAGGTGTTGTCTTTTCTTTACAAGAGGCACTGCGGCACATACGGCACACCGGCTAATAACGACGGCACACCACAAAACATGGTCATACTTGGCATGGGAAAGCTTGGCGGCCAGGAACTCAATTTCTCTTCTGATGTGGATCTGATTTTTGCCTATCCTGCGTCAGGCAACACAACAGGTGGAAAAGATTCAATCAGCAACGAAGAATTTTTCACAAAACTATCCAGGAACTTTTTAAAAATCTTCAGTGATAAAACCCCGAACAACCTGATATTCCGCGTTGACATGCGACTTCGCCCTTTTGGTGAAAACGGTCCGATAATCATGAGTTTTTCCGCCCTTGAAAATTATTATCAACGTCAGGGACGTGAATGGGAACGGTATGCCCTGATAAAGGCACGTGTCGCAGGAGGTGACAAAAAATCAGGAAACATACTCCTGGAAAGACTCAGGCCATTTGTTTATCGCCGGTATCTTGATTATGGCACATATGACTCTTTACGGGATATGAAGCAGAAAATTGCCATAGAAATTAAACGCAAGGGCATGCAGAACAACATCAAACTCGGCCCTGGCGGAATCCGTGAAATCGAATTTTTCGGCCAGGTTTTTCAGTTAATCCGCGGTGGCGTTGAACCGGATCTCCAGGAACGCAAAATTTTAAATGTTTTAAATGTACTGATCTCGAAAAACTATATCCCGAAAAACGTTTTTGATGAACTGGTGCATGCGTACATTTTTTTACGAAACACCGAGCACCGCCTCCAGGAATATTCAGATATTCAGACACATGACCTGCCTTCTGAACACACAGATAAAATCCGCCTGGCATCATCCATGGGTTTTGACGGATGGAAAACCTTTGCCGGGCAATTAAATAATCACATGAAACATGTTCATCAGCATTTTAATGAACTTCTGGCAACCGATGAAGATGATGAAAATCCCGATAATAAACTGGGAGCAGTGTGGCAGGGAGTGCCGGACAGGGAACAGATTGAACAGATTCTTTTGGAGACAGGGTTTCTCCAGTCCGGACAGGCCAATCAATTTATCGAATACTTACGCAATGACACTGAAACGCGTGCCCTCAGCCGGGAAGGCCGTGAGCGGCTTGATAAACTGATGCCTCTTGTATTGGAAAAAATATCCCGTTCCCCCCAGCCTGACCTGTCATTAAAACGGATTATTGATCTGATCAAAACAATTGAACGACGAACCTGCTACCTCGCCCTGATTCTTGAAAACCCGGCTGTGCTCACCCATCTGGTCAAACTGTCCAATGAAAGCCCATGGATCATCTCATATCTGGCGTATCACCCGGTATTACTTGACGAACTGCTGGATACACGAACCCTGTATACGCCCATGGAAAAAACAGAACTTGAGCAGACACTGCACCAGCGGATGGAGCGTGTGAGCGGCAATGACATTGAACAGCAAATCGAGGAATTGACTATTTTTAAACAGGTCCACACCCTGCGTGTTGCGGCGGCGGATGTGGGCGGTGCCCACCGGCTGATGAAAGTCAGTGATTATCTGACCTATATTGCGGAAACCATTCTTTCTGAAGTGCTGGAATTAACATGGCGCCACCTTTTAAAAAAACACGGCACACCCGTATGCGACATTAATGGAAAACCATGTGGCAAAGGTTTTGCTATTATTGCATACGGTAAATTGGGCGGTCTGGAACTTGGCTATGGATCGGATCTGGACCTGGTTTTTCTTCATGCCGGATCAAAACGACAGACAGAAGGCGGAAAAATCCCCCTTGACTCATCCCAGTTTTATGCCCGCCTGGGCCAGCGAATCATACACCTGCTCACCGCCCATACCCGGGCAGGCATGCTTTATGACATTGATATGAGGCTCCGCCCCAGCGGCAGTGCGGGTGTTCTTGTGAGCCATGTGGATGCGTTCAGGGGTTACCAGGCAAACGAAGCCTGGACATGGGAACATCAGGCACTGTCCAGGACCCGTGCCATCTGCGGAGATACCGCCGTTAAACAGCACTTTGAAAATACACGTAAAGAGACCCTTTGCATTCCACGGGACAAGGAAAAGCTGAAACAGGAAATCAGCTCCATGCGTGAAAAAATGCGTAATGAACATAAACGCCAGGATCAGGGTCTCTTTGATATCAAACAGGGGAATGGCGGCATCGTGGACATTGAGTTTCTGGTACAGTACCTTGTCCTGTTAAACGCCCACAGGCATGATGAAATAATTAAATGGCCGGATAATATACGACAACTCGAATCACTGGCCCACACGTCAATTCTTGATAAAAAAACAGCTGTTTTCTTAAAAAGCGCCTACCTGACATTCAGAAAAGAAGTCCATCGGCTGAACCTTCAGGAAAAACCGTCGGTTGTGCCTGATGAAAAATATAATGATCTTCGGGAAAAGATCAGAATGCTGTGGGACCGGTATCTGGGATAACTGGATAATAATATGATTAAGCTCGACTCTGTAACAAAACAATTCGGGGCATTCGCGGCGGTGGACAATATTTCCTATGAGATTAACAATGGTGAATATTTTGCCCTGCTGGGGCCAAACGGCGCAGGAAAGACCACGATTGTCAGGATGCTTCTCGGTTTTATCAAGCCGACTTCAGGCCGTATTATAATCAATGGGATGTCGGCCACTGATCCCAAATCACGTCAGTACGTGGGATATCTATCCGAAAACCATATGATTCCCTCATACCTTTCAGGCCTGGAATATCTGTTGCGCCACGCCTCTTTGATCGGCTTGTCCGGCAAGGATGCGGTTGTTGAAGCGGACAGGGTTTTAGAGACCGTTGCCATGAAAGGTGAAGAAAGAAAAAAAGCCGCCGCCTATTCCAGGGGAATGAAACAGCGAATCGGTCTTGGTGCCGCCATGCTCGGACGGCCAAAGCTGCTGATACTTGACGAACCGATCACCGGACTTGACCCAATTGGTATCCGTGAAATCAGGACAGTTCTTGAAAATCTCAGGAATAACGGGATGACCGTAGTACTGAATTCCCATCTGCTCTCAGAGGTGGAAAAAACATGCGATACCGCAGGCATCATGTATAAGGGGAAAATCCTGGTAAAGGATTCGATCAACACCATTGTAAAAAATGACGAAACACTTGAAGATGTTTTTATTCGATATATCGAGAAGGAAAATGAATAATTCAATCAAAATTGCAGGCTATACCATACGGGACCAGATGAGGCATAAAAGCTTTTACGTACTTCTGGGAATATCTATCCTGTTCGTGCTGATGTTTCGCGGTTGTTATGACGGCAACTATATGGTTAACGGAAAACAGGTCGATAACCTGGCCGTCGCATGGCATGCGTCAAAGATCATTTTCCAGATCATCGCATCCGGAATGTTTCTCGTGGTTGCGCTGCTCTCAATGAAAATTTTCAGCAGGGACAGAAATGACGGCAGTATGGTGATATTTTTATCCAGGCCTGTCTGCAGGTGGCAATATGTACTCGGCAGAATTATCGGCACGTGGGTACTTGGCCTTGTTTTTATGTTTATCCTCCATCTGACAATTTTTCTGACCGTATGGGTAAAAACCGGGGCAACCATCCCTGGATATCTGACCGCCTCTCTTGTCTGTTCCGTCAACCTGCTGTTTATTATTACATGCGTATGCTTTCTGTCTCTTTTTATGCCTGATTTTATCAGTGCGCTTTTCACCATGGGAATCCTGTTTGTGGGATTTGTCTCCGATGGCGGCCATCAGATTTTAAGCAGTGACATCGCAAGATCAGCCCTTCCATCCACTGTAAATGCAGACCCTGCTTTATGGCGAATCTTATATCCTAAAGTATTCATGCTCCAGGCCTATGCAGATTCGATCATCAGCAAAAGCGGGTTTACGAATATGGGGCCTTTTCATCCGGTTTGGAATCTGTTCTTTTTTATCCTCCTGATACTGGCCCTGATTTTGATCAGTTTCAACAGAAAAGAGGTTTAAAATCCTGAGATATGTTGCTTTTTCGAAATCTGATCTGCAACCGCAATGATTTTTAATAATTAACCTGCCATTTTGGTCTGAATTCGATAATTATACCGCCTCAACAACTGTGGCAATCCCAAGTCCACCACCCCCGCACATCATCTGCACAGCGGCCTTCCCGTTTATCCGATTAAGATGGTGAATCATTTCTCCAAAATAGATAATGCCTGATGCGCCAAGGGGATGCCCCAGTGCAATAGCGCCGCCGGTAGGATTGACCCGGGGGTCATCATACGTGTAGCCGAACGCATTGGCAAATGCCAGGCATGGTGATGCAAATGCTTCATTGGGTTCGATAACGTCCATATCATCCATTGTCTTTCCGCCTGCACGGGCAAAGGCCGTTTTTACGGCATCAATAGGAGTCAGAAGCATGGGAACAGGCGCACTGCCTGCGGTTGCCGTGCCGGTGATTTTTGCCATAGGTTCAAGCCCCAGCGCCTCTGCTTTATCGGCGGTCATAAGAAGCACGGCAGAAGCGCCGTCAACAATCTGTGATGAATTGCCGGCCGTTACAACGCCATTTTCCTTGAATGGTGTTCTCAGTTTGGCAAGATCCGCCATGAATCCTTCAGGATCATCCGCTGCTTTTTCTCGCAACGTTTCATCCGTATCAATAATTTTCTTTTCCCCTTCCCATTCAAATTCATACGGAATGATGTAATCAGCGAACCATCCCTTGCGTTGGGCTTCAACAGCTTTCTGCATGCTCCACTGCCCGAACCTGTCCAGTTGTTCTCTCGTGTGGCCCTCGTCTTCGGATATAATTTCCGCACAGGGCCCCTGCATCACGGTCATTCCCGTTTTTTCGAAATTCTGGGACAACCGTACCGGAAGGCCGGCAGCAATAGCAGCATTCACATCAGCCCCCATGCCGCAATGGGACATCATTTCCACACCGGAACACAGCATCATTTCGCCATTCCCACACCGGAGTTCGCTGGTTGCAAAGTTGATAGCCTTAAGTCCTGAATTGCAGTACTGGTTAACCGTGCATGACGAAACAGTGGCTGGAATATCAGCCAGCAGCATTGCCGGTCTTGCGATATTAGTGCCCTGCTCTCCCACCTGGCAGACGCAACCCACAATGCAATCCTCTATATCACGTTCGTCAAATCCGGATGATTTTGCGTGAACCCTGTCAAGAAGCCCCCGCATTGTGTTTGCCAGAAGGTCCTGGGCAGATGCCTGGCACAGCTGGCCGTTCTTTTCCATCCCCTTAGATCCTGATTTTCCGATAGCACTTCTTACCACATCGACCACAACCACTTCTTTCAGTTTTGCCATTTAATTTTTCTCCTGTATTCTATTTGTCATTACTTTTAACCCGCTCGCTTTTCATTTGAAACAGGCCAACATAAATAACAAAATATGTGACGGGAACATTAAAAACAAGAATTAAAAAACAGTGGTAAACCAATAGGAAAAATTATTCATATTTTATAATTGAGGGGTTAAACACAGGGTATCACCCTAATTATTAATAAACTGCAGATGGCTTCTCAGGTTGGCCTTCTGGTTATTAATACCAATCTTTTTCCGTATGTTTGCCCGGTGAAATTGAATGGTATTATAAGAGAGGTTCAGTAAATCGGCAATATCCTTTGTGGTTCGCCCGTGTTTGATCAGATTGGCCACTTTTAATTCCGTCGGGGTAAGATTGAAAAATCGTGACGAAAGTCGGTGAGAAAACGGAGAGATAATATCATGTAAATTCGATTCAATGATTTCCAGCTTGGTTTTCTGCCTGTCTTTTTTTAAAGTTGGTTTTAATTCCTGTATACTCGGCAGGATCAGTTCCATAACATTAAAAAGAATTTTTTCTTCAAGTTCCTGCTTGTCTTTATCTCTTTTTTTCAGCAGGACTTTCAATGCGGTGTTCACCTCTTCCAGTTCAGCCGTGCGGTCTTCCACCAGCTCCTCTAAATTATTGCGGTGGCGGATCAGGTCATGTTCAGCCTTTTTCAGCCGGGTGATATCATGGGAAAATATTGCGATCTGCACCACATTTCCATTTATATCAGAAATCGGATAAACGATATTATCCAGCCACATGGACATATATTCTCTTTCAAGCCGGATCGGTTTCCGGGTTCGTATAACCCGGTCAACCGTTTCTTTGAATTCAGTTCTGCCCACTTTAACAAAATTCCATACATTTTTGCCCTTTAAGGCCTTTTTTGATCTTCCTATTGTGTTTGCATAGGCTGTATTCAGGTCAAGAATCCGCCCCTTAATGTCTAACATCATCACTGCATCTGTGGTGGCATTCAACAGAGCCCTGGCCATCTCGTCACTGGTCTTCCGGGATTGCTCCACCTGCATGCGGTCCGCCATATCCCTGATAATGACAACAATCCCTTTTAATTCACCGTTATGTCGTATGGGCTGGGCTGTCATTTCAAAAAACACAGGGGTATTACCCTTCCGCAGCCCTTTAAACTCTTGAATGGGCTGTAAAATATCTCTTCCCTGGACAACCGCCTTGAATTTTTTCATGAAGGTCATTTTTTCTTTTTTATCAAGAATATCAAATTGAAATATACTTTTTCCGATGACTTCATCCCGAGTATACCCGAAAATGCTAAAGCAGTTGTTATTTATATCAATAATACTTCCTTCAGGATCAATATACATAATGAGATCATAAGCATTTTCAAAAATCGTTTTCAAACGCGTTTCACTCTCACCCGCTCTTTTAATGCCTGCCTCCCGGGTAAAAGCGCTTTTCTTTTTTTTGCCCGTTTTTTCCGGTTTTTCGGGTTCCGGCTGACCCCACGAATTTTCCTCCACGGCTTGAACAACCGGAATATCTTCAGGTTGAACGCACAAATATTCAAATGTCTGCCAGGAAGATGAATGGCCATAGTGTTTCATTATTTCTTCAATGGTCGCCCCACCGGAAACCAGCTTCAGGTATCCGTATGTTTTTCGAAGGGTCAGGGCACCATAATTCCCCCTCATCCCGACTGTGCTGCACCATTCTTTTATCATGTTATTTAAAGATGATACGGTCAGCGCCCCCTTGCGCCCCTTAAAAAGAAATTCGTTTTTTTTCAGATGTGCGGTTTCCTGCTTTTTTTTGTCAATTAAATGTTGAATTATTTGGATAGACTCCTGCTCCACAGGCAACTTGCGTATTCTGCCGGTTTTCTTCTCCTTTATTCTGATCTCCCCGGTTTTTTCGAGATCTGACACATGAAAGTTCTTAATATTCAATAAATCAGCAAGCATCATACCGGTACAGATTGCCAGGGAAAACAAGGCACGGTTTCGTGGATTTCCCTTTAGCAATCTATCAATTGCATAAATCGCCTTGATATCTTTGATAGGTTCTACCTTGATCCGACTTCCTTTTTCGGGGTGGTTTTGATTTATTTTCTTTTTCATACGCATTCACTCAGGTGTTATTGTGAAGAATGATTCCGGATATCTTCATGTTTTATTTTAGTTGGGTAAATATTGCTCCCACCATGGAGAAGCTACTCCATATTCCTTTTCCGCTGCATGGAATAACCCCATCTTTGCGAAAAGATAAGAACTTGTCAAGTCCATAAAGGGATTTTGGGTTTTTCTTGATTTTTTTTCATTAACATCAGACATGCGGAGTATTTGTAGGGGCTAACCCGTGTGTTCGCCCTGGTGGTTATCCTGCCCGAATATACAAACGCAATCGTTGAAAAACCCGGGCAGACACACAGGTCTGCCCCTACGAATTTAACATAAGCGGTTTTAGTACATCCAACATTTACATCACATCGCATAACATCTTTTCCAGGAGATTTGACGCAAAATTATTCGTGACAAAATCCGAGTTTTCCGGAAGAATCCCCTGATGTTTCATTGCAAGACCGACCCTGCCCAGAATCAAGGTATAACGAAAGGCGGCATAGATCTCGTAATACGCCATGTGACGAACCTGAAACCCTGTCAGCTCCTGCCATCGCCCAATGGTTTCATCACGTCCGGGGAATCCTTCGAGGCGGGGCACATCAAGCCCTTCACTGTAACAGCTGTCCATCCAGATCCACCAGGCCAGGTCTTCCTCAGGATTGCCAACACAGGCCATTTCCCAATCAACCACGGCCACACATGTTTGATTATCAAAAATCATATTTCCAATTCGTGCATCTCCCCAGCACAGGGAAACAGGCTCGTACTCCCCGGGCCGGTTTTCATGGAGCCATGCAAGTGCCGATGCACATACCGGGTGTTCCTGGCCCTTCATCCCCCAGGCAAAAAAATCATCGTAATAGGCCAGATGCTGTTCAATATGGGATTGCCCTGGCTTTGCCTGATCAAGAAAATCAAACCCGAGTTCTTTCCAGTCAAGCCTGTGGATGCTGGCCATATTCTCAAGTCCGTTCCACCAGAGATCGGCACACTGGGAAGGTGAAAGCGTCAGCAGCCAACCTTCCATATTATAGGGTGGATTGTCCGCCGGGGTCCGTCCATCCACGAACTCCATCACGTAGAATTCAACACCCAGAACAGAGGTATCTTCTTCGAAAAACAGCATGCGGGGAACCGGAACATCGGTTTGCGAAAGGATACGCATTACATTGAACTGGAGAGATATATCGTATGAAGGAAAAACATTACAATCCCCTGTCGGTTTAAGCCGTGCAACCAGTTTTTTGCAATTATTTTTTCCATCTTCTTTCCATTTCAGGTTGAACATGAGCGTATCACTGGAAAACCCTGTGGCTCCGGGTACTTCCAAATCAACTACCTTAATATCACGTTCCCGGAGCATTTTTTTTCCAAACCAGCGAGTAAGTTGCTGTGTTGCTAAATTATGATCGATTGTAGTCCCCTTCCTCATGTCAGCATAACTCCTTTTTTAAAATCTAATTACTGATAATTTTATTTGCGGCAAAAAGACCGGTCAGAAAACTGTCTTCAAGTCCGCAGATGTTGTAATCCCCGATTGCAAAGAGGTTGTTCTTCAACTGTAAAGGACGCCACTTATCTTTGGCGAGCTGGGTCCC
>JAUXDD010000141.1 GCA_030618465.1 Desulfobacteraceae bacterium | reverse complement strand
TTCACATTGTCCAGCCGGTACTCATGAATGTCACTGAATTTAAGATCTAAAACTCCGGAATAAAATGAAATGGATTTTTCAATATCTTTGACAACAATACCGATATGATCAAATTTATAGTCTTCAGGGTGGTTTAACTGCAATGGCACAGTTAAAGTATCAATTGATGATACACTATTAAGTTCCTGATTATTTAATTCTATTTGATCTTCACCTGATGAAGCAATGGCGTTTAAAAATGATGTGCATAATATTAATAATGAAATAGTCAGAAAACGAATAGATTTCATTCCACCTTCTCCCAAATCAAATGCGCTGTCTGCATTTTATTGTGTATGGGAAGCGGCGGCGTACTCAGGTGCATCCGGTTCCCTTCAAATTTAAGAAAACGTTTTTGATCAATTCCCGCCCAATTAGGAAACTGGCATACTTCAATGTGATGAATCACACTGGATTCTTCTTCAAGCAGGTCATATTTACCACCGCAACAAAAAAACGTATTGTATGAAGCAACTATTTCTTCATCTTTTCCGGAACGGAGATCATCAGTAGTATGCTTTGGCCGATCACCATGCATGTTTGCCACGGTAAAATACCCACCCTCCGTATAAATAAGATATCCGACCGGATGCATCCCATCCGGATAGGACACTTCTCCATCTTCGCTTCTGAGTTCTGAAATGACAAATCGCCAGGTTCCCAATACTTTCTTCTTTAAATCGCTCATTTATAAGCCCCTTAGATAATTTTAACGGTCATCCGATCGTATGAATGACTTTATTAATGTGCTGGTCACATGTTTTTACCAAAAAAGCACTATCCCAATAATCAGGGAAAATGCAATATTAATAACTTTACCATTCTATATATTATGATTAAATATCGCTTGACAAGAATATTATGGGTATGCAATACATATTCACCTATATTGTATTAATTAATATAATAGTTAACGTTTTGTTTTTTAATTATTTTTTAGATTTATGTAACACATACTCAAATTCAATTTTTTATTTAAAAAGCTTACACGACTGAAACGTATCATACAACAAATGGTCACAGACTTTATAAGTGATAATAAAGGATATAGCAGGGGACTCGACTTCAATGCAAAGTGCTGATAGACTTGCAATTACTGATATACAGCCCCCCTGTACTGAAAGAATAAAACTCTTGACAAAGCCATTGAATTAGGTGTTAATACTTTTTTTTAAAAAACATGCGAGTAATCCGAAGTTAAGATGAGTGGGAGGAAGCAAACATGAGTGATGAATTATATGACAAGCTTCAGTCAATGATCGGTCAGGTTACAGGACCTTACCCGGCCAATGACGAAGTGAATGCGCCAATGATCCGACACTGGTGCGAAGCCATGCAGGACGGCAATCCTCTTTATACTGATGAGGAATATGCGAAAAACAGTAAATACGGTGGGATTATTGCCCCGCCCCAGATGGTCCAAGCATATACAGTACCATGCTTATGGCCTGCTGATGAAGACAAAGTTCTCAACACCCTCGAAATTCTGACGGAACTGATGGACGGGAGTGGTTTCCCATATGTTGTTGCTACAACGACATCTCACGAATACTTCACGCCAATGCTGCCTGGAGATAAGTTAAGTTATACACTGGAGTTTGCATCAGCTTCTCCATTAAAGAAGACAGGCCTGGGACAGGGCTATTTTCTCACCGTTCTTTATACGTATAAAAACCAGAATGATGAAGTTGTCTGTAAACAACCGTTTACTATTTTCAAATTCAAACTTAACTAATCGGGAAGATATGAAAGGGTAAATTATGGAATATACATCAATAAAATGGGGCGCGGTAAATGAAGGCGACGCGCTCCCTGAAAAAAGCCGTGAAATTACACGTACAACAGTTGTATCAACTGCGATTGCCACGAGGGATTTTCAGGATGTGCATCATGACCATGAAGCAGCAAAAAAGTCCGGCACCAAAGATATATTTTTAAATATTCTCACAACCGGCGGACTGATTGGCAAATACCTGACAGACTGGAGTGGACCTGAGGGCGAATTAAAAAAAGTGGATATTAAACTGGCCATGCCGTGCTATCCCGGAGACACCCTGGTTGGTACCGGCAGTGTGATGAAAAAATATGAAGAAAACGGGCAGCACCTGGTGGAAATCGGATATCAGATGGCGACTGCAAGCGGCGGACCCCATGCCATGGGTACAGCAATACTGGCGTTGCCTGAGTAGTAATAATAAACACTAAAAAAGATACTTATATTAACTTTGTTAAGGAGGTACAAATGACCATACAGTATACTGACAAACCCATACCTCATCCGGCATTATGGGGCATAATCTACAGAAGCAGCACACCATTCTGGGAAGGGATAAAAGAAAAAAAACTGCTTATTCAAAAATGCAAGGACTGTGGTAAAATACTCCATCCCCCCAGACCCATGTGTCCCGGTTGTCATTCCACTGAATGCGAACACATTGAAGCATCTGGTAAAGGAACCATTTACAGCTATACCACTTACAGCAAATCACCGCACAAAAGTTTTAAAGCTCCGTATTCTGTTGTCCTGGTTGAACTTGATGAAGGTCCCAGGCTGATCAGCAATATGGTTGATGTCAAACCGGAGGATATTGAAATCGGAATGCCTGTAGAAGTGGCATTTGATAAAATTGACGACGATCTGACGCTTTATAAATTTAAAAAAGCCGGTTAGTCACACTTAACCAGGGAATTAACCGATTGTACAATTAGGAGGTCATGAATGGCTCGAAAAATTTTAGAAGAATATATGAACAGAAAGTACGATGCAGATATTAAGCCGAAACCGGCGCTTAATATGATTAAAGATAAAACTGCCATTGTCGGTATTGGTGAAACTAAATTTACCAGGGGCTCTGGCCGGGATGAGATGGATATGGCATGTGAGGCCATTAAGAAGGCAGCTGATGATGCCGGCATTAAACTGGAAGATATTGACGGTCTTGAAACATTTACACTTGACAGAACAGCCATGCCGTTTATCGTCAGCACGCTTGGACTCAAAAATCTCAGGTTTGCAAGCGAGGTAAGTTTTGGCGGTGGCGCAGCCTGTGCTGTGACCCTGCATGCCGCGGCGATCGTAGCCACAGGGGTGGCAAAAAATGTGGTCTGCTATCGTTCGTTGAATGAATCATCAGGACATAAATTCGGAAGAGGCGACGGATATGCGAAATATATGCTTACGGCACCAACTCCCCATTACGGGTATACATTCCCCATGGGATTCTGTACGCCTCTTTCATGGGCGGGTGCCTGGGGAAGAAGATGGATGCATGAATTTAACGTATCATATGAACAAATTGGATGGTGGGCGGTTGTATTAAGAGAATATGCCAACAAAAACCCCCTGGCGTTGTTCCATAACAAGCCAATGACCCATGAAGATTATATGAATGTACAAATGATTGTTGAACCGCTTCGCCTGTTTGACTGCTGTGTGGATACGGATGGAGCATGTGCCCATATTGTAACCACTGCGGAAAGAGCAAAAGATCTCAAGCAGAAACCTGTATATATTCTAGGTGCCGGCCAGAGTGCGCCCATTGAACAGGAGATCCAGACCGTTTACAACAGGCCCACAATCGCAGGTCTTTTTGAAACATGGTATGCAGCCCATGAAGCATACAGAGTGGCCGGAGTTGAAGGCAAGGATATTGATGTGGCTGAACTTTATGATCCTTACTCTCTTGGCGGAATCATGTCCCTTGAGGAGTGTGATTTCTGTGAACGCGGAGATGCGGGAAATTTCATAGAAGGCGGCGACAACATCCGGGTTGACGGCAAAATGCCCACCAACACATCAGGCGGTCTTCTGTCAGAAGCATACATCCACGGATTTAATCTTGTTAATGAAGGTGTTCGCCAGTTAAGGGGTACATCCTATAACCAGGTAAAAGATCCTGAACTTTGTATGGTAACCGCTGGTCCGGGCGTACCCAGCAGCGCAATGGTCTTAAGAAACTAAGGAGGTATAAATAATGGTTGAATATGTTCCAGGTATTCCAATACTGAAACCCTATATAGATGCTGACAACAAAGCTTACTGGGATGCAGTAAAAGAAGAAAAATTCGTTGTCCAGCAGTGCAATAAATGCAAAAATTACTATCAGCCGCCCCGTCCCATGTGCCCCGAGTGCCTGACACTGGACACCATGGAATTTGTTCCTTCCACAGGAAAGGGTGAAGTTTACTCATATATTATTTACACTACAGATAAAATGGCATATCCGGCAATGAAAATTCCCTATGCTGTTATGGTAGTGGAAATGGAGGAGGGTGTCCGCATTACTGCCAATAATGCACCTGACATTGATACTGACGAAATTTACATTGGCATGCCGGTTGAAGTGACGTTTGCAAAGATTGACGACGACCTCACTTTATACCAGTTTAAAAAAAGAAAATCGTAAAAGGAGGCTATTTATATGAGTATAAAAGACAAAACAGCCATAGCCGGCATCGGTCTTACAGAATATTCAACAGGTACCGATCTTACGGAATGGGCGCTGGCTTCTTTATGCATCAAAAATGCTGCAGAAGATGCAGGTATTACTGTGAAGGATATTGACGGTCTTGTTAAAGATATTGATGACGGATGGGACTGCTCTTATGTCCAAAAAACGCTGGGTATTGACAACCTGCTCTATTCAAGCGAATCTCACTGGGGTACAAGTTCCATGCTGAATGCCATTTCCGCCGTGGCATCCGGTACGGCCAACAATGTGGTCTACTACCGCAGCAGGAAAGGCGCCACATCAGATAAAAGATCCCCTTCTGATTATCGTGTTGCCAAAGAGACCATGGATGATTCAATCAGCATCTTAAGAATCGATTTTTATGAACCGTTTGGTCTCGTCAATCCTGTGGGATGTGCCGCAATGATTATTCAGCGGTATATGAATGAATATAATATCAAACCGGAACAGATGGGCAGTGTTGTTACGGGCATTACCGAATATGGTGCAAAAAACCCGCTGGCACTTTACACGGACAAAGCCGTAACCATGGACGAATACATGAATTCGGAAATGGTTGCTGATCCGATTCGTGAAATTGAATGCGCAAAAGGTGTTGACGCAGGCATTGCCATATTGATTACACGGGCCGAAATGGCCAAAGACATGAAACAAACTCCTGCCATTATCATGTCTGCTGCACAGGGAGCCGCCATGAATGGTGAATTCTTTACCGGTTATAATCAGGAAAAAATGACGGCCCTTCCGGAAATGGTCAGCATGGGTGATGAGCTTTACAGAATTGCCGGAATTACCGCAAAAGATGTCAACGTGGCACAGCTGGACGACCGGTTTACACCCATGGTTCCCATGCAGGTTGAAGCCCTCGGTTTCTGCGGTGCCGGTGAAGGCGCAGCATTCTGTGAAGCCAGATCACTGCCGATCAATACGGCCGGTGGTTCACTGGGTGAAGGATTCATGGATTCAAACCGTATTGTTGAAGCGGTAAGACAGGTACGCGGGACATCTACTTCCCAGGTTGATAATGCAGAAATTATTCTTTATGCTGCGGGAGCAGGCGGGCCTGCGGATGGCTTGATTATACGAAAATAATATATTATTGTGATAGATACTCCAGACCTGATGTGATTTTTTTATCCTTTTATGTCAGGCTGAACAGGTGAAAGGGACGTGACGGTTTCATGTCACGTCCCAATACCTGCAAACAGTATTCATATAATTTTGTGGCAAAAATTCACTGTATTATTTCAGGAGGCAGAAAGTGGACATTACCCAGATTAAAGACACATTTGTAAAACTTCAGTCAGATGAAACAAAAAACCATGTACAGGCAGCCCTTGATGAAGGCCTGGATCCGGTTGAAATCCTTCAGAACGGCATTATCGCCGGTCTGAAGGAAGTGGGGAAAAAATTCGAAGAAGAAGAATATTTCCTGGCAGAGTTGATGATGGCAGGCAAACTGGGAGAAGCCTGTATTGAAATAATTACTCCCCATCTGCCTGAAAACGCCGGTACATCAAAAGGCGTTGTGGTACTTGGGGCTGTTGAAGGCGACCTTCACGATATCGGATACAGTCTGGTTGCAACCCAGTTGAAACTTGCCGGATATGACGTTCATATGCTGGGTGTCAATATTCCAAGCATGCAGTTTATTGAAAAAGCACAGGATTACAATGCCGATATTATCGGCATGTCGGCCTTCCTGGTAACAACCATACCCAACTGCGCGGAAGTGGTAAAATACCTGGTAGACATGAACATCCGTGATAAATTCAAAGTCATTATCGGCGGTGCCGAGACCTCACAGGAAAAAGCGGTTTCAATGGGATGTGACGGCCAGGCAGATAATGCGGTAGAAGCTGTTGCACTTTGCGACCGTCTGCTCGGACACAGCTGATTATTTAAAAAACCGGTTCTAAATATTCTCTATTTTTCACGTTCGGGTTTATTCATGTTCGGCAAACCGGTCAAAGGCCTTTATGCAGCAGGAAACGCAATGGCAAGCGTTGCCGGCGGTAGTTATTTCAGCAGCGGCTGAACGATTGGCCCCGCCATGGTTTTTGGATATCTTGCGGCATTCATGCTGCAAAACAATCAGGAGGATAAAACATGCCAGTAGTTGAATACAAGAATATCGTAAATGCTCCCATGGATAAAGTGTGGGGGTTTGTCAGTGTAATGGAAAAATGGGCACCGTTTCTTAAGGGCTATCAGAAACATGAGGTGATTAACGATAAAGAGTCTGTCTGGATTCTCAAGGGTGATGTGGGCGTGCTTTCCCGTACGGTGGAAATGAAAGTCAATATTACAAACTGGGATGATGACAATAAAAAGGTTGAATTCACGATTGACGGAGTCAATGAAAAGGCCTCCGGTGGCGGAACATTTACAGCTGTGGCGAATTCCGGCAATGAAACAGAACTTGGATTCAAGCTGGAAATAAATGCCGGCGGCATGATCGGGCCTGTTGTAAATGTTTTATTAAAACCCATGCTGAAACCGGTTGCAAAGGAAATGGCTGACAAAATAAAAGATGCCATTGAAGCCGCCGGGTAAAATATTTTGGAATAAAAAAATGAAAAATTTTTTAAAAACACAGTCAGATCTTAAAAACCTTCTTTCACCTATTAACATCGGCACAGCCACATTAAAAAACCATATGTTCAAACCGGCTGCAGGAACCAAACTGCTTAAAGATAATAACGGATATATTACGGAAAAAGGGAAACGTCTGTATGAGGCATGGGCAAAAGGCGGTGTTGGAATGACCATCGTTGAATCGCCATGTCTTGCCGGTAAATTGAGTGAAGATACGCTTGAAAAATACAGTATCGAAGACGATAAATTCATCCCCGGTTTAACGGAACTGGCAACATGCATCACCAAACACGGTTCAAAAGCGTTTTTGCAGATGTACCATGCCGGCCAGTGGCACCTTAAGGAGTTGACCGGATTGACACCGGTATCCTCATCACCGCATCCTCCCATATCCGAGTTTGCCCGGGTCGCGGATTTGCAAGAACTTAAAAACGGACCGCCCTGCAGAGCATTAACTATTGAAGAGATTGAGATTGTTGAGCAGCAGTTTATCGACAGTGCTGAAAGAGCGGCAAAAGCCGGTTTTGACGGAGTGGATGTAAATGCTGGAGCCAACCACCTGCTGGCCAGCTTTATCTCCCGGCAGTGGAATGCCAGGACAGACAAATACGGGTGTGACAGTTTGGAGAACAGGACCCGACTTGTAAGGAATATCATCCAGGGGATCAAAAAGCGGAATGGTAATGACTTCCCGGTCATGGTTACGATTAACGGACTTGAACACGGTTATGGCGAGATGGGCCAATCCATAGAAGAATCCGCTGAAATAGCCAAACTTTTAGAAGCGGCCGGGGCTGATGCATTTCAGGTCAGGATTGCCGAAGCATATAACCGTTTATGTTACTGGCTGGAACAGTATTATTTTCCTGAAATAAAGCTCCCCACCACAACGAACAGTCTTGATTTCAGCCATAAAGGCATAGGGGCGTATACAACCGTTACCGCACAAATTAAAAAGGCGGT
>JAUXDD010000036.1 GCA_030618465.1 Desulfobacteraceae bacterium | reverse complement strand
GATTCTTCAATCTCATCAAGAAAGCGGCTTCTTAAAGCAGGCTGGCCCCTTCTGAAATTCGTGGAACTGATAAACAGGAACTGTTCGGACCGGGTTACGGCCACATACATCAACCGTCTTTCTTCCTGGAGTTCTGCCTGCGATTCAAGTGACCTCCAGTGGGGAAAAAGATTTTCCTCACATCCAACGATAAATACCACTTGATATTCCAGCCCTTTGCTGGCATGGACGGTTGAAAGGCCAATTCCTATCGTATTGTCGGTTTCATCTTCTTCTTTATCTTCCCTGACCAGGGAAACTTCTTCCAGGTACTCATGTATTGTCTGTCTCTGGGAAGCTGAATAGGCAAGCTCCTCGATGTGTTCTTCCCTTGACGTGTATTCAGCATCTGTTTTGGAATAGTGTTTCAGGTACTCAGGATAATTACTGCGTGTGAGTATTTCCTGTATGGCCGCTTCCGGGGGTTGTTCTTTGATATCATCTAAAAGCTGAATCAGTTCACTGAGTGCATTATATACTTTTGGTGTGAATACTTTTTTCGACAGGGCCTTTCTTGCTGCATCCTGGAGGCTCATCTCCTCTTCCCGCATGGCATTGATCTTGTTCAGCATGCCCGGTCCGATTCCCCGCTTCGGTGTATTGATGATCCGTTCAAATGCCGCATCATCTTTGGGAAACGCGGCGGCAATTAAGTAACAATTAATGTCAAGCACTTCTTTTCTTTCAAAAAAACCTTTTGACCCCATCATTCGGTAAGGGACGTTGAATGCCCTGAATGTTTTTTCAAAAGCAAGCGAACAGAATTTTGTCCGGTAAAGGACAACCATTTTATGCAGGGGAATGCCCTGTTCCCTGAATCCCATAATTTTATTGGCAACCCAGCGGGATTCTTCATTGTCGTTGAAAAAATCATACAATTCAACGATGCCTCCCTTTTTTCGGGAAAAGCATTTTTTGTCCATTTTTTGCTCATTATAATCTATCAGGGAGTTGGCCACCTGGACAATTTCATCAGAAGACCGGTAGTTTTCTTCCAGGCGGAATATTCGGGCACCCTCATACTTTTTTGCAAATGTCAGAAAATGGTTCACATTACTCCCCCGGAATCCGTATATGGCCTGCCAGTCATCCCCCACACAAAATAGATTCTCATGGCCGAGAAAAAGCCGGGTCAGTTCTTCCTGGAGATTGTTTGAATCCTGGTATTCGTCTACCAGGATAAACTGGAAAAAGTTCTGATATTCCTTTCTAAGCGCGTCATTGTCCTTAAGCAGATTACGGGTTAAAAAAAGGATATTGTCAAAATCAACGGCATTTTTTTCAAACAGTTCCTTTTCATAAAGGGCATAGATGTCAGAATACCGGACAGGAGAAAATCCGGATTTTTGTTCAAAGTATGCATGGGGATCACCAGAATTTTTTGCATAGGAAATCTGGGAGGATATTGACGGGAGCATTTTTTTATCAATATTTAGTTTTAAAATGATATCCTTTAAAAGTTTGTTCCGCTGGTATTCGGTAAATATCTGGATGGGGGGGGTGAATCCAAGCAGATAACCGTATCGTTTCAAGATCCTAAAACATGCACTGTGATAGGTACGTACCCATGGAAAATCTGCGGCAGGCATGTTTGTCAGCTGAACAAGCCGGCTTTTCATCTCTCCGGCAGCCTTGTTGGTAAAAGTTATGGCGAGAATACGCAGGGGATCATATCCATTCGACACCAGATAGGCTATTTTGGCAGTTAATGTTCGGGTTTTTCCTGATCCTGCGCCGGCGATGACAAGGGCGGGCGAACCGATATATTCAACAGCATCTTTCTGCTGTGCTGAAAGTTGCATTTAAACCTCATTCATTTCAATCACTGAGTACCCATTTTTCTATTGCTTCAAAAACAATTTCTCTTTTGATCGGTTTGGCAATATAATCGTCCATTCCTGCATCAAGGCATTTTTTACGGTCTTCTTTCATGGTATTGGCTGTCATGGCAATGATGGGTATGTGATTTTCAGTATTGTCATTTCCTGTCCCGGATGACTTCTCCCAGTTCCTGATGGCATGGGTAGCTTCAATACCGCCCATTTCAGGCATTTTAATATCCATGAAAATAAGATCGTAGGATTCTGAATTTTCTGTATATTTCCGGACGGTTGTGTGGCCGTCTGTGGCAACATCTACTGTGTAGCCGGCTTTAGTCAACATTGTTTTTGCCAGTTTTTGGTTTACGAGGTTGTCTTCTGCAAGGAGAATGCAAACAGAACGTTTAATATCCTCACGGATGGAATGCTGGGTAAAAATATGCCTGTATTTTGAAATATCCTGAGTGCTGCCGGATTCAATATTGCCGATAAGCTGCTTTACCATTTGAATGAGCTTGTTTTTGCTTATGGGCTTGGGGAGAAAGCCGTCATACCCAGCTTCCGCACAAACCTTCGCTTCACCTGGTATGGGTGAGGAGAACGCAAGCAACGGCATATTGCATATGGGTGAGGGACTATTTTTAACCTGTTGTGCCAGTTTGTATTTATCTTTTCCCAGCATGCTGATATCAATAATGCAGATATCAAACGGATTGTTCTCAGCAATTGATTTCTGAAGAATTGGCAGAACATTTTCACCCCTGCTGACTGAATTGACACTCATTTTGCTGGTTTCAAGAATTGTTGAAAGAATGCCGAGATTGGTATGGTTCGCATATACAATCAGGACATTTTTTTCCAGGAGTTTTACGGAACTGATGTTAATAATTTCAGTACTCTGTGAAACATCCAGTGTGGTAGTGAAGTAAAAAGTGCTTCCTTTTCCGGGTTCACTCTCAACCGTGATGTCTCCGCCCATCAATGCGGCAATTTTTTTACTTATTGAAAGGCCGAGACCGGTCCCGCCATACTCCCTTGCCGTCGATCGTTCAGCCTGCTGGAAAGGATCAAAAATACGATTAATATTTTCTTCTGGAATTCCTATGCCTGTGTCGCTGACAGAGGCGCATAATCTCACGTGTTCATTTATTTCCTCTTCAACCGTCAGTGTGAGCTCAATTGTACCGGATTCGGTAAATTTGGAAGAATTTCCAATCAAATTCAAAAGAACCTGCCTGTAGCGATGAGGATCACCACAAACCATTGCCGGAACATTATTACCGATCCGGCACAGGATCTCTACCGGTGTGCCGCTGATTTTAGGCTTTATTATTTCACACACATTATGACATAATATTTCCGGATCAAAATCAATCTTTTCCAGTTTCATCTTACCGGCTTCAATTTTAGATGTGTCAAGAATGTCGTTTAACAGGGCAAGGAGTGTTTTGCTGCTTAATTTAATGATTTCAGCGTATTCTGTTTGCTCTTCATCAAGATCGGTATCAATGAGAATATCAGTAAAGCCGATAATCCCGTTTAACGGTGTGCGAATCTCATGGCTCATACTGGCCATAAATTCTCCTTTGGCCATGGAAGCATTCTCAGCTTTTTCAGCCATCTCATTGGCCTGTTGTATGGAGTTTTCCAGTCGGGTGTTGGTATCTTTCAGATCCAGAAGAGCCTGTTTTTCCCGAAAAACACGATCAAGTCTGGCTGTTACTTCTTTCATTCCAAACGGTTTATTCATGTAATCCGATGCACCGGCATTGATGATGTCTGTATAGGAATATTCGGAAGCCAAGCCGGTCATAATGATAAAGTCCAGGTCGGGAAAGTGTTTTTTTGATTCCCGCATCATCTGGATGCCGTCCATATCGGGCATGAAAATATCGGATATGACGATATTGGGGGGGTGTTCATTGATGACCTTTAATGCATCTGAAGATTTAATGCAAACCCGGCAATCATAACCGTTTTTAGTCAGGTATGTTTCTAAAGGGTCGGTTATAGCCTTGTCGTCATCGACAATCAGAAGGGATTTGTTATTTTTTTTACCCATAATATAAGGTCTTCAGCTTTTAACTCTTTCCACATATTCCCTTGTACGTGTGTCAATCCGAATTGTTTCGCCTTCTTCCACAAAGGGGGGGACCTGGACGACAAATCCGGTTTCAAGTGTGGCCGGTTTTGTGCTGCCTGCAGCGGTATCCCCTTTTGCCCATGGGTCGGATTGTTCCACTTTAAGATCAATAAAATTGGGTAAAGATAAGCCAATGGGTCTCTCATTATGGAACAGCATGTTGCATTTTGTGTTTTCCTTTAACAGATCACTGGCTTCTCCTACCTGTTTGCCTGTAAGAAATTCCTGGCCATATGTAGACGTATTCATGAAGCAGTAGCTCTCCCCATCATAATACAGATATTCCATTTCATGTTCTTCCAGGCTGGCTTTATCCATTTTATCACCGGACCTGAATGTCCGGTCAAACTGGGAACCGGTCAGCATGTTTTTGAGTTTGCATTTGTAAAGAGCCTGACCCTTTCCCGGTTTGGTAAACTGGAACTGGGTGACCACATGGGGATCACCGTCAATTTCGATTTTAAGACCTTTTTTCAGGTCCGCACTTTCATACATGGTTTTAGAAACTCCTTTAAATTTTTATACTTAAAATAATTATCATTCAATATTGATGGTTTTGTAAAAATCAATAACTCCCTCTCCATTTCGTATCTCTTCAACAAAACGCTTTACCTTTTTTATGTCCTTTTTAAATCGTATGGGGTTTCCCCTGCTGTCTGTTGCATTTGTCTGCGTACAGCTGTCTACGCCTGCTGGGCGAACCCGTTTTATCCCTTCAACAACATTGTCCGGGGAGATACCCCCGGCTAAAATAACCGGGATACGGCTTGCGTCTACCAGTCTGGCAGCAATGTTCCAGTCACATGTGCAGCCTGTTATCCCCACAAATCCGCTGACCGGCTGGTCTTCACTGCAGGTATCCGGTTTACCGGCGCCCGTGTTGTTCGAGATCAGTGTATCCGTCAGAAAATAATCGCTCACAGATTCAAATTTGCGGGAAAGATCAATGACCGGTTGATAGTCTGATATCCCCGGGGCAGGTATGGGGATAGAACGCATTATTTCAGTTTCCGGGAAGCGTTCCCTGACTTTTCCCTGGAGATTGACCAGCTTCTCGCAATCGTTATGACCATTCCAGTGCCATTCGCCGTTTTTATTTATCAGGGCTTCACAAAAATGAACAATATCCGGTCTGTAATATTCCAGTGTACGGCAAATGGTATTAAAATCACTGAAAAGGGGGATCAGGCTGCTTTTCCCGTTTAAAGTCTTAACCTCTTTAACGGTTTCCCTGATAAGGGGCTGTTTCCATGAAATATCTGAGAGAATGACGCTGCCAATCGTATTTACACCCGTTTTTAAAAGTGTCTCAACTTCCAAAGGTTCCTGTACTTCATATATCTGTACAATAATCATAACCTTGATTATAAGTGATATTAAATTAAAAATAAAGTTGACTTTTTTTACGGCTCAAGGTTTAACATATTAATTTTTTTTTGGCAAATTGTTTGAATTTTTACATATTTTCAGCCATTTTCTGACGTTATCCGAATTTTGACTGGGATACAGCATACATTACTTTTTTAATATCTCTATTACCAAATGTTAAATTACATCTGTATAGAGTGGTTATAAAACAAGGTGTACCATGATACTGATTATTGATTTTGGCTCTCAGTTTAACCAGTTGATCGCTCGTCGTGTCAGGGAATACAGTGTATACTGCCAGATTGATCCTCCCGGTATTGACATTGAATATATTAAATCGTTGAATCCGGAAGGTATCATTCTTTCCGGAGGACCCTCCAGCATTTACGAAAAGAAAAGTCCGAAGATTGATAAGCGGATATTTGATCTTAAGGTCCCTGTACTTGGAATCTGCTATGGGATGCAATTTATGATAGATGCATTCGGTGGGACGGTTAAGATGTCAAAGAGAAGGGAGTATGGTTTTGCAGAGCTGAATATCAGGAGGAATGCGGGTCTTTTTAAAGGTATTGAAAAAAGAACGCAATGCTGGATGAGCCATGGGGATTCAATCCAGAAGCTTCCCGACGGTTTCTCAATAACCGCATCTACGGAAAATACGAAAATTGCGGCTGCGGCGAATACTAAAAAAAAGCTGTACGGTCTTCAGTTTCATCCGGAAGTTGTGCATACCGTTAAAGGGAAAAATATGCTTAAGACGTTTCTTTTTGATGTGTGCGGATGCAAACGTTCCTGGACAATGAAATCCTTTGCTGATGACACGACCGCCCGGATAAAAGATGAAGTCTCTGGCAAAAAAGTTATTTTAGGGTTGAGCGGCGGTGTTGATTCGTCTGTTACTGCCCTTCTTATCCACAGAGCAATTGGAAAAAAACTGACCTGCATTTTTGTTGATAACGGCCTTTTAAGAAAGGATGAGGGGAAAAAACTTAAAGAGACCTTTAAAAAACATCTGAGAATAAATATTCGATACGTTAATGCCCGCCGACAATTTCTTGAAGCTCTTTCCGGTGTGACAGACCCTGAAAAAAAGCGTAAGATTATCGGGAAAATTTTTGTGGATGTATTTGAGGTGGAAGCCGGCAAGATAAAAGGTGCAACATTTCTGGCCCAGGGAACCCTGTATCCGGATATCATTGAATCTCAATCCGCTTTTGGCGGGCCTACGTCCGTCATAAAATCACACCACAATGTGGGTGGGCTGCCAAAAAAAATGAAGTTAAATCTGATTGAACCGCTCAAGTATCTTTTCAAGGATGAAGTGCGTCTTCTTGGGAAGGAACTGGGACTTGACGAAAATCTGGTCTGGCGGCAGCCTTTTCCCGGACCCGGGCTTGCCATACGGATAATCGGTGAAGTTACACCCAGACGGCTGAATATATTAAGAGAGGTGGATGCCATTCTGCTTGAAGAGATCAGGGAAAGCGGGTATTACAGGAAACTGTGGCAGTCGTTTGCCGTATTGCTTCCCCTTAAAAGTGTTGGGATAATGGGTGACAAACGGACATATGAAAATATTGCGTCGATTCGGGCAGTTACCAGTAAAGATGCAATGACTGCAGACTGGGCGCGGTTGCCGCACAAACTGCTTGCAAAGATTTCAAACCGGATCATTAATGAGATCAGGGGTGTAAACAGGGTAGTTTATGACATCAGTTCCAAACCGCCCAGTACCATTGAATGGGAGTAATTGAAGATGGATGACATGGTTGAAAATGATTCTTTCAAAATTCGTATGGATGAGGAACCACCGGATGATGCTGTTAATGATGAAATTAATGACAACCGGGTTGATAAATTAAACACCCGAATAACCCTTATCGCCGTTTTAATTCCATGTGTACTCTGTGTCATACTGGCTGTGGGGTATGTGGATATGAAAAGAAGGGTTGCCATGGTTCGGGATACGGGGACATCAAGCGTACAAGACCTGTCAAAAGACCTGGAAACAAGGTTGTCAGCCCTTTATGGGGAGCATGGCAAGCTGAAGGACTCTCTTCCTGATAAATTTGCATCCCTGGAAAAGAGATTTGATTCAACAAAAAAATCAATCAATAAATCGGTAAAGAAAATAAGTGTGTCAAAGGCTGATGAAAAACAAATATCAAAGAAACTTGGTGAAATTAAAACGTCCCTTGAGTCTTTAGACGGTGAAATTGGAAAAATAACATCTGAAGTCAAGGCGCTGGATAAAAAATTGAATAAGAGTCTGATCGAATTGAACGGTGCCCTGGGTGACACCGCCATTGACATGCAGAAATTGAAAGTGGATCAAACCGAATTATCGTCAGAAAAAATCGACACGGCATCATTTTATCAGGCTATTGAAAAACTGTATGAATCCATTAATAAACTTGATGGCAAGATTCAATCGATTCAAAAAAGTAAGGGTACCCGGTCAGGAACCCGACCGACTGCCGGAACAGGAAGTCCTGCAAAGCAGATACAGATTCCAGCTCCTGTGAGTAAACCCCCAGCAGCTACAGATATCAATCAGGGTGTTGACAAACAACCCGCAGTACCGGATACCGGGAAAATTTTTGAACAGGATATCAGCGAATAGATGGACATTGAATCCTTAAAAAAACTGCTTCATTCTGTTGTATCAGGCGAGGTATCGGTGGACGAGGCCTTACAGAATCTCAAACATCTGCCGTATGAAAATATCGATTTTGCTCAAATCGATCATCACCGGTCTTTAAGGAAAGGATTCCCGGAAGTTATTTTCGGTCAGGGGAAAACGCCTGAACAGATCATCGGCATCATGGAAAAAATGCTGAAACAGGAAAATATTGTTCTGGTTACACGGGTAAAAACGGAGGCTGCTGCCAGCATCGTGAACTGTTTTCCCGATGCTGTCTTTCATGAAGATGCGCAAATGATAGTCTGTGAGAAGGAAGAAATGCCGGTTCAGGGAAAAGGCACTATTGTTGTGCTCTCCGCCGGTACATCTGATATGAATGTTGCCAGAGAAGCCTTTCTCACTGCAAAAGCAATGGGAAACAGGGTGGAATCTGTGTTTGATGTGGGGGTTGCCGGTATTCACAGACTTTTTAGTTATAATGATCTGATTGGTCAGGCTTCTGTACTTATTGTCGTAGCAGGAATGGAAGGGGCTTTACCCAGCGTTGTTGCAGGTATGGTAAACCGTCCTGTAATAGCCGTACCCACGAGTGTTGGATATGGCGCAAGCTTTGGCGGGTTGACTGCCCTTTTTGCCATGCTCAACAGCTGCAGTTCAAATGTTGCGGTTGTGAACATAGACAATGGTTTTGGTGCAGGATATATGGCATCTATGATAAACAGGCTATGAGTGAGGAGTTTGCAGATTTTGGTACTTGGTATCAAATTGCTGTTATACACGTTATGAAGGAAGCATTTAAATTACGGAATTTGGGTCAATCAAAATGAGAAAAATTGCTGTGGCTATGGCAAAAGGCGGAGTAGGTAAAACAACAACAGCCGTGAATCTGGCTCACGGCCTTTCCATGCTGGGTAAGAATGTTTTACTGGTGGACTGTGATACACAGGGGCAAACATCTAAATTTTTAGGGGTTGATCCTGAATATGGTCTTTATGAGTTTATAACACGACGGGATAAGAATGGAAATTTTATATCCAGGAATGAAGTTATTCATTCAACCCGTAAAAACCTCTGGTTTCTTGCAGGGGGGATTAAACTTGTTGAGCTTAAAAACTGGCTTGGCGAACAGGCGGCTGATGTCAGGCAGACCATTCTTTCTACTGCCCTTGTCCCCCAGAAGGGAACCCTGGACTACCTGATATTTGATTGTGCCCCTGGATGGGACGTTCTGAGTGTCAACATCCTTATGGCTGTTGATGAAGTACTGTGTCCTGTGGCACTGCAGGCCCCATCACTGGAAGGACTGAAGACGTTTTTCGGTTACCTTGTGTCCGCGCAGAAACTGAATTCAAATCTTCAATTGAAATATGTTCTTCCCACAATGTTTGATAGACGAACCAGGCAGAGTTTTGAAATAATGAAACAATTGAAAAAAATATTTAATAAACAGATATGTGATCCCATACATTACAATGTCCGTTTGTCTGAAGCTCCGGCTCACGGGCAAACAATTTTTGAATACAGGGCAAGTGCTGTTGGTGCAAATGACTATAACAAATTAATCAGGAGGGTAATGTCTAATGGCAACCGGTAGAAAAGAAACCCCTGAATTTTTTGAGGAAAATCCTTTCGACCCAATAAATGCAGCCACAGGCTCCGGCAGGAAATATGTTAGGGCGGAGCTGGTTGATTCTTCTATAGAAGAAGGGAATAATGTCAGAAGAAGCATTCGGAAAGTTAAACCGTCTCCTGAAAAAAAGAAGGCCGGGTTTTATCTTTCCGTAAAAATATTGGATCGGTTTAATCGCAAGTTTCATGAGTTGAAACTTGACGGCGTTACAATTGAAAATAAATCCGCGTTACTGGAGGCCGCGTTATCATTTGCCCTGGATGATATAGATAAGGGTAGTGACAGTCTGGTATTGCAGCAGCTTTAGAGTCATGCGCAGGGCTATACTATGCCGGTTTACCTGAAAATTCTTCTGATTGTCTTCGTTGTTATATATATTATCAATCCTTATGACCTGTTACCGGACCTGATTCCGTTACTCGGATGGCTTGATGATACTCTCCTTTTCGGCGCGTTACTGTATTTTATGAGGAAAAAAAATGCGGGAAAGCTGTATTACTGGTGGAGAAAATATTTCAATGCCGGGGATTATTACAGGCAGCAGTATAAACATGATGAACAGGCCGGAAAAGAGCATTTTGAAGAGCAGAAGACAGGAACAGAATCTGATACCGCACAGAATACCGCTAAAAAAGATCCATATGAAATCCTGGGAATAAAAACCGGTGCCGGTCGTGAAGAAATTCAGTCAGCCTATCGAAAGGCTGCCCAGGCATATCACCCGGACAAAGTGTCTCATCTTGGCAAAGAACTACAGGAAATGGCCGGCAAAAAGTTCATAGAGATCCAGGATGCTTATCAGGAGTTGATGGCGTCGTAAAAAGTCTCCATATACTGCGTTATAGCGTTTGGCCAGGCCCTCGACATACTACATGTATGCCTTCGGACCTGACCAAACGCTATGCCTTTTATATGAAGATTTTTACTTAGCCATCGGGTATACTTTTTACGATTCCATCAGGAGTTGATGGGACAGAGGAAAAATGAATCCCGTTATTAGAATTATATTGTGGGCCCTGGCGTTTTATGCCGCATACTGCTTGGTGTTGTTTTTCCTTCAGCGGCAGATGATATTCCCCAGGTACCATATAGGGCCTGCCCGGGATTCATGGACTAACATCCCGGGCATGGAAAAAAACTGGATTGAAACATCAGCCGGAAAAATTGAAACCTGGTTCCTGCCGCCTGTGAAAACCAGTGGTGAAAAAAAATCACCGGCAGTTATTTTTGCCCATGGTAATGCTGAATTAATCGATTTTTGTCCGGGTGAACTTATACCGCTGACACAGCTTGGAATTGGTGTGCTCCTTGTGGAATATCCGGGATACGGACGCTCAAAAGGGTCGCCTTCACAGAAAAGTATAACAGAAGCCTTTGTCATGGCATACGATACACTTTCAGCACGAAAAGATGTTGACTCTTCACGGATTGTTCTTTTCGGGCGGTCTATTGGCGGTGCGGTCGTGTGTGCACTGGCTGATAAACGGCCTTCTGCTGCAATGATTCTCGTGTCAACACCGACCAGCGTAAAATCATTTGCATTAAGATATTTTGTGCCTGGATTTCTTGTCCGCGATCCGTTTGAAAATCTATCTGTTGTGAAATACTATTTGAATCCGATTCTCTTTATCCATGGAAAGTACGATGACATCATTCCATACGGGCATGGCAGGACATTATACAAAGCGGCAAAAAAAGGGAGAATGATCACTTATAACTGCGGACACAATGATTGTCCGCCGGATGTGGATATTTACTGGAAAGATGTTGGTACGTTTTTGCAAGAGGCGGGGATACTAAAATAATTTAGTGATTCTTATATCAAGCTAATTTACGATAATCCGGAATTCAACACCATATTATAAATAGAGGCTGAAAACCATGTCAAAAAAATCAATTCTCAAAATATTAATCGGGCTGATATGCGGTTTTTTTATCGGGTATTCAATTAAATCATTTAAAACCGAATCCATTAAGAAAACTGAAATCATCAGTGACCACCGCCAGTTGAGTGAGATAGATGCAAATTTTAAAGGTAAAATAAAGAAAACGGTTCAAAAATCCAAACTCTACTGGCCGGAAAGAATCACAGCCAACCCCGGCAGTCCAAATGTGATTGTCATCCTGATGGATGATGTGGGTTTTTCTGATCTGGGCTGTTTTGGTTCAGAGATTAAAACACCCAATATTGATAAACTTGCTGAAACCGGTGTCCGTTTTAATAATTTTACCACAACCGCACTCTGTTCACCTTCCCGCGCAAGCCTGCTGACAGGGCTAAACCACCATTCTGCAGGTATGGGCTGGCTGTCAAATGCTGATCTCGGTTTTCCAGGATACCGCGGAGAAATACGTAAAGATGTTGTTACCCTGCCGGAAGTTCTCAGGGAAAACGGCTTCAATACGATGATGGTCGGCAAATGGCACCTCACGTTTGTAGACAACGTATCAGCCGCCGGTCCGTTTGATTCCTGGCCGGAACAGCGGGGGTTTGAACATTACTGGGGCTTTATGGACGGCGAAACAAATCAATTTAATCCAAACTACCTGTTCAGCGGCAATGACGTTATAGAAGTCCCGCAGGACGGTAGTTTTTATTTTCCGGACGCAATGACGGACAAGGCGATCCAGATGCTGAAAAATCAAAGGGCGGCCGCTCAGGACAAGCCGTTCTTTTTATATTATTCAACCCCGATCGCGCACGCACCGCATCATACCAGACCCGAAGACAGGGCAAAATACAAAGGCATGTATGATAAAGGATGGGATGCGGTACAGGCTAAACGCCTGGCCAGGCAGAAAGAAATCGGCATCGCGCCTGAAAACGCGAAACTCGCCTCGTATTTCAGGGGAGTGGAACCATGGGCCGACATGACTCCGGATGAACAGAAAATGGCCGCCCGGCTGATGGAAAATTACGCGGCTTTTGTGGATACCCTTGATCAAAATATTGGCAGGCTTCTTGACTACCTGGAACAGGTCAGCGAACGTGACAATACAATGATCATCCTTCTGTCTGATAACGGGGGAAGTAAAGAGGTCGGGGCAATAGGTTCGACAAACACGCTAAAGTATTTCCATGGTTTCGAAGATACTGTTGAGGCAAACCTTGCGGACTATAATAAAACAGGTGATGTTGATACCCATCCTAATTATTCCCATGGGTGGATGCAGACCAGCAATACCCCTTTTAAAATGGCCAAAGCAACGACACATGGCGGGGGGATACGGGGGCCGCTGATTATATCCTGGCCGGCTGGCATCATGGAGCATAACACCATACGCGGCCAGTTTCATCATATTAATGACATCATGCCGACGATTCTTGAAACGCTTGATATCACTCATCCGGAGTATTACAGGGGTTATAAGTTAAAGCCGATGGAAGGTGTGAGTATGGCATATGCTTTTAAAGACGGAAATGCTGAAACCCGCAAGACCGAGCAGTATTACGAAATGATGGGCAACCGGGCGCTGATTTCAGGCAGCTGGAAAATTGTCACCTACAGGGAACTGGGCGAACCTTATGACAGTGTGCCGTGGGAGCTTTATAATCTTGCTGAGGACTTTTCCGAATCTGATAACCTCGCGGATAAGTTTCCGGAAAAAGTCGCTGAAATGGATGCAAAATGGTGGGCGGCCGCCGAAAAATACAATGTGCTTCCCATTGATGGCCGCGACTTTGTATGGCGCATGTATAAATCCATAGACCATTTTGAGAACCATGGCCGCAAAAAATTTGTTTATTACCCGGACACAGATACGATTGACAAATTCAGGGCGCCCATGCTACCGAACCGTTCATTCACGATAACAGCCCATATCAAAGACTATCAGCCAGGCGATTCCGGAGTACTGGTGGCGCAGGGAGAAATCGATTCAGGCTACGCTCTTTATATTAGGGACAACCGCCTGCATTATGATATCAACGCGGCCGGAACCAAATTCACCAGCCTCATATCAGACATTAAACTGCCGCCAGGAGATATTACCGTCAGTTTTAAATTTGATAAAATAAATCTCGCTGTTGGCTTGGCAAAGGGCCTGATGAAAAAAGGAAAAGGTTTTGACCCACAGTCCGTGCTCCAGGGTAACGGGGCCCTCTATATCAACAACAAATCGGCAGGTAAAGCGCACTTTGATATGGGGATACCCCTTGTAATATGGGAAGGGCTTGATATCGGGCTGGACAGGCGCCTGCCCGCGAGTCATAAGTATACCGCGCCGTTTGCGTTTACTGGTAAGCTGGAAAAGGTTGTATACGATATAAATTAGAAGACTTCCGGGTACTAAAAATATTAGCGAACGGTTTTTACAGGTGGCAAAGAAGGTCACCTTCAAAAAGAGCACTGGAAAATGAACGATTAAAAGAAAAGATATATTTCTTATATATAGAGCATAATGGTATGGCTGGCAGTCTGCACTTTATCGTGTATAGGTCGTCATGTCCTGTCCGAAACGAATTGGAAGTATTTTGTTTATTCTTGCAATTAAATTTTTCTTTTTGTATTTCATCTATACGGCTTTTCTGGAAATATGATTTTGTTTGGTTAGTTACCTTAAAAATACACATTTCCGCAGGGCTCATCATTAGTTATTCTGCTAAATTGCCAATATTTTTCGCTTAATTTAGTTAATAGTAATTTTATATCGAAAAATTTAAAACGGTATAGGTGACAAATAAGAAATAATTGCAGGGGTATTATGAATCACATCAGGACAGACTATGACAAAATGTTTTCAAATATCATAAAAACCCTCAGGGAATATCTTGAGGAAAATAAAAGTCTCAAATCGCTTATTATCGGGGTTTCAGGAGGAATCGACAGCGCTCTGACCTGTGCGCTTGCTTACGAGGTGGTAAAAGATCTGCCGGAGGTGAAGCTCATCGGAAGGAGCATCCCCATTGAAACAAACAGGCCGGATGAAATATCAAGGGCCGAGGCCATCGGTAAATACTTTTGTGATTTTTTCAGAACAAAGGACCTGACAACAGCATACCAGCATCTTTACAAAAAAATTGTGTCCGGAACCAACAGGGAAAATGAAACTGAAAAGGCCGAAAAGATCAGAAGAGGGAACATGAAAGCACGGGTAAGGATGGCCTGTCTCTTCGATCTTGCCCACCTGGAGAATGGAATGGTTCTCTCAACAGACAACTTTACGGAACTGTTGCTGGGATTCTGGACACTTCATGGTGATGTGGGAAATTTCGGAATGCTTCAATATCTCTGGAAGACAGAAGTATACGGCCTTGCCGGATATCTTGTGGAAAAATATAAAAAAGAAAACACCGAAGATAAGGCAGGTGCACTTCAATCCTGCATCGATGCCGTCCCCACTGATGGTCTGGGTATAACAAACAGTGACTTTGACCAGATAGGGGTGACAGACTATGAGACCGCCGATCTTCTGCTGATTGATTATCTGAACGGCGATCATTCAAAGGCAGATCATCCGGTTATCCAAAGATATAAAAGCTCTGCGTTTAAGCGGCTTGATCCGCAGAATATCAGCAGGGAGATAATATTTCGGTAGTCTGGGTGATTATCCCTGGCAGATTGACGATGGTATACGGGTCAAATCAAGTCCAACCGGGTTAAACTTATATGCTATCCAATTGAGCCGGATTCAACATCAATTACGTCCATATCCGCCGGGAGTATGAATGCTTATTTGTTTCCAACACGTTTGGCCGCATAAGAAGCAGGTATATCTCCAATAACAGGAAGATTTCTCCTTAGTGCTGCAAACAATTTTTTCGTATCAATAGGCTTGGATACATAATCATTCATGCCGGCTGCGAGGTATTTTTCACGATCCCCCTTCATGGCATCGGCAGTCATGGCAATCACAGGAAGGTCCTTCATATTTAATACGTTTCGAATTGTTTTTGTTGCTTCAAGGCCGTCCATTTTCGGCATATGGATATCCATCAGTATCACATCAAAGACATTGCCTTTTATCACGTCAACCGCTTCAAGACCGTTTGATGCCTTAAAAACATGGATGCCGGCCATCTCCAGTATCTCTGTCGCCACCATCTGGTTAATCGGATTGTCTTCAACCAGGAGAACGCTGACACCTGAAAAATTATCCAGGTCGTTAAAATTGTCTGCAGCTTTTTTTGGTATTGGCGAGGGATGATCGAAAATTTCAGTAATTGTGTCAAAAAATGAAGATTGTTTGATTGGCTTCATCATAAAACTATCAATTCCAGCCTTCTTCACACGCAGCACTTCATCCTGACGATAGGATGCACTCATAACAATGATAGGGGGCGCTTCAGCCCGTTTGTTCTTTTTAATTATTTCCGCAGCTGTGATTCCATCCATCCCCGGCAACCTGACATCAGTAATAATCAGGGCGAATGGCATATTGTCAATAATCGCCTTTTCATACATATATAGAGCCGACTCCGCTGTATTAGCGACTTCCGGTCTGAAACCAAATATTTCCACATATCGTTTTATTACCAGCTGGGTTATCAGGTTGTCTTCAACGATAAGTACTCTGAAATTTTTTAACTGCGGGGGGGGGATGAATTTGTCAGGTGTAATATCCCCGGCGGGTTTGAATGTTGCCGTAAAATTAAATGTGCTTCCTTCTCCGGGTTTGCTTTCCACCCAGATATTTCCATTCATCATGTTGACAAGCTGTTTACAGATGGAAAGCCCCAGACCGGTACCGCCGTATTTCCTGGTTGTGGAACTGTCTGCCTGCGTAAATGCTTCGAAAATAGTGTCACGGATATCCGTATCCAGCCCAATCCCGGTATCACTGATGCTGAAAAACAGTTCAACCTGATCGTCTGCCTGTGATATGTTTTTTATAGAAACGCATATTTCACCGTGAACCGTAAACTTGAACGCATTGGTGATCAGGTTTTTCAGAATCTGGCCAAGGCGAAACGGATCTGTCGTTATTCGGCCGGGCACATCAGGATCAATATTGAGTATAAACTCAATTTCCTTCTCCCTGACATTGTCAATAAACATATCCGCGATTTCTTCGACCAGTTCACTGAGGACAATGGGTATCTCATCATATTCAAACTTGCCGGATTCAATCTTTGAAAAATCAAGAATATTATTAATCAGGTTCAGCAGGGATTGTGAAGATGAACGGATAATATTCACATATTCACTCTGCTTGCGGTTTAAGTCGGTATGGGTAATCATATCGCTCATACCGATGATGGCATTCATAGGTGTACGGATTTCATGGCTCATGTTTGCCAAAAATTCGCTCTTTATCCTGACTGCTGAATCCGCAGCTTCTTTGGCTATTAATAATTCCCTGTTCGCTTTTTCCAGCTCCTGGGTACGTTCTTTTACAAGGTCTTCAAGATGGGTGCGATAAACGGCCAGTTCGTTTTCCACCTTTTTACGGTCGGTAATATCGATAAATGTTACCTGTAACACCGGCTTGTCCATGTATTCAACAGGGCTGGCATCAATTTCGCACCATCGAATGCCCTCGTTTTTATGAATGATACGAGACTCAAAGTTGTGTTTTACCTGTTTTCCTTTTGCCCTGTCCATGAAGCCCAGTTTTACAAATTGGATGTCATCCGGGTGAATAAATATGTTAAGCGAATTCTCAGACGTGGCTGAACTGATTTCTTCAAATGAATAGCCCGTGATTCGCGTTAATGATGAATTGGAATATATTATTTGCAGATCAGGTGTCATGATCAGAATTCCCTGCAACGAACTTTCCACCAGTATCCGGTATTTCTGTGCGCTTTCCTTCAACGCCTTTTCTGATTGCAGAATCTCGGTAATATCACGAACCATAGCCACCACATGGTTTTTGCCCCTGAGCTTAAATGTCGTTCCATGAACTTCCGTATGGAATGTTGTCCCGTTTTTGCGAAGTGCAATGGCTTCAAGATGAAACTCGCCTCTGGTTGTTAGCTGACGCCATGGTTCTTTCATCTGGTGGTGGTAATCCGAAAGCGCCAGTTCCTTCCCTGCCATCCCTGTCATTTCTTCACGTGTGTAGCCGTATAATGCAGCACCGGCCTGGTTCACATCCACTATGATTTCATTTTTATTAAAAATAAGGAATCCATCAGATGACGTATTAAAGATGCCCCGGTATTTATCCTCACTTTCCATCAGATCTTTTTCAACATCATCCTGATGCAGCTGTCTCAGACCCATTATTCCGAGGGTCCTGGCAAAACCGGTTAGAAAATTTAAAATGGGGGCAAGATTTTCTTCAGAAAAGACTGGAACTTCTGACAGGGCATCACGATAATCATGTTTATTGAATCCAAACTGCTGAACCTGATTATGGAAAAAGGATTCATCCGGTTCGTTGGTAAAAAACGGACCAACGATGATGTTCGCAATATGATATTTTTCCAGCACAATCGGAGCGGCGGCTTCAGTCAAACCGTTTTTGCAGCGAAAGACTTCATATGCTTTCGTAATATCTAATCTGCCTGCCAGGGAAGTGTTATTTTTAATGCATCGTCTTCGGGTGACAGAATTTTTAAAATAGAAGTCCGCACAAATCCCCTGCCGATTTGAGTCAATCAGTATTTTCCCGTCAATGTCAA
>JAUXDD010000029.1 GCA_030618465.1 Desulfobacteraceae bacterium | reverse complement strand
CAAGCATACCGGTAATAAATGCGTTGACGGATCTATACCACCCCTGTCAGGTATTAAGCGATCTGCTTACAGTCATTGAATACAAGGGAAATAAATTTGAGAACTTGAAAATTGTCTGGGTAGGAGACGGAAACAATGTGGCTCATTCATGGATTAATGCGGCCTCAGTTTTAAATTTTAACCTTGTGCTGGCCTGCCCGGACGAATACACACCCGATTCGACTATAATGGAAAAAGCGTTAAAAAGGGGAGGGCAGGGTCGTGTTTCACTGATAACCGATCCAATTGAGGCCGGGCGTAATGCAGATGTGATTTATACGGATGTCTGGGCAAGCATGGGGCAGGAGGAAGAACAACAGATCAGGAAAAAAGTATTCCAACCATATCAGATTAACAATGAGCTTTTAAGCGTAGCGGCAAACGATGTCATCGTGATGCATTGCCTGCCGGCCCACAGGGGTGAAGAAATTACAGAGGAAGTATTGGAAGGACCCCGTTCAGTTGTCTGGGAACAGTCAGAAAATAAAATGCATATGCACAAAGCGGTACTGGATCTGCTGATAAATAAAAAATAATAAATGTGGAATGTCTACACGCACGAATCTTCGAAGTGTGAACTTTTCACAAACATACCTGGAGAATAATTGTGTCAAAAAAAATTAGCAAAGTCGTACTGGCTTATTCCGGAGGTCTGGATACTTCTGTCATTCTCAAATGGCTTATTGAAACATATCAATGTGAAGTCATTACATTTTCTGCGGATATCGGCCAGGAAGAAGAATTGGATAATTTAGAAGAAAAAGCTTTAAAGACAGGGGCATCAAAAGTATACATAGACGATCTTACGGAAATCTTTGTTTCTGATTATGTATTTCCTGCTTTTCGTGCGAATGCGGTTTACGAAGGACAGTACCTGTTAGGGACTTCCCTTGCCAGGCCACTTATTGCAAAGCGCCAGATGGAAATTGCAAAAATTGAAGGTGCAGATACCGTAAGTCATGGTGCCACCGGAAAAGGAAACGACCAGGTTCGATTTGAACTCACTTATCTTGCAATCGATCCTGGAATAAATATTGTTGCACCCTGGCGTGAATGGAACCTGAATTCCCGGACAGCGCTTATGGAGTTTGCTGAAAAACACGGGATAGAAGTACCAACAACACCCAAAAAGCCATACAGTACAGACAGAAACCTTCTGCATATCAGTTACGAAGGCGGCATACTTGAAGACCCTTGGAATGAACCGACAGAAGACATGTTTACCCTGTCTGTTTCCCCGCAAAAAGCACCGGATAAACCTGAAATAATTGAAATAACATTTAGCAGGGGAAACCCGGTTGCCGTTAACAGCAAAAATTTATCTCCGGCAAATGTGTTGAGAGAACTGAATAAACTCGGTGGGCGCAATGGAATAGGGCGTATTGATATTGTTGAAAACCGTTTTGTCGGTATGAAATCACGCGGTGTATATGAAACTCCGGGAGGTACTATTCTCAGAGCCGCCCATATGGCCATTGAATCCATTACCATGGATAGAGAAGTAATGCATCTCAGGGATTCGTTAATTCCCAGATATTCTGAAATAATTTATAATGGATTCTGGTTTTCTCCTGAAATGGAATTGTTACAGGGTATGATAGACCAGACACAGGGTAATGTATCCGGTGTGGTTCGCATGGAACTCTATAAAGGAAACTGCCGTATTCTTGGTCGCAAGTCTGATGAATCACTTTACAGCGAGGACTTTGCCACTTTTGAAGATGACAGCGTATACAGCCAGAAAGACGCTGAAGGATTTATACGACTGAATGCATTACGATTGCGTATTCAGAATTTGATAAAAACCAGAATTTAATAATTGATAGGCATATCCTATTATTTATTTTCTGTCATAAGGACACGGAAACTATCTTTGCGTCTTTGTGGCAAATATTTTTTACAGAGGTTGATATGGCTCAAAAACCATGGGATGGCAGATTCTCTGAAAAGACAGACAGGAGCGTTGAAGCTTTTACATCTTCAATCGATATAGATAAACGACTTTACAGGCAAGACATTGAAGGAAGTATTGCGCATTGCAACATGCTGGCAAAACAGTCGATTATTTCAGAAGATGAATCATCGGTAATGATTCAAGGTCTTGGTAAGATAAAAAGAGAAATTGAAAGTGGTTCTTTTGTTTATGATGACAGCCTTGAAGACATTCACATGCATATCGAAAACAGTCTTAACGAGAAAATCGGGAAAGTATCACAAAAGCTTCATACGGCAAGAAGCAGAAATGATCAGGTTGCCCTGGATGCACGGCTTTATCTGAGAGAAGAATCTGAAAAAACCATAAAGCTTTTACACGATTTCAGAGAAGTGATTATTCAGCTGGCAAAACGCCATATCGATGTGATTATGCCGGGTTATACACATCTTCAAAGGGCACAGCCAGTTCTTTTTTCTCATCACATGATGGCTTACTATGAAATGTTTTCAAGAGATACACAACGATTTTGCGACGGCCTGAAACGTATCAATGAAATTCCGCTTGGCAGTGCAGCCCTTGCCGGAACAACATATCCAATCGACAGGGAATACACGGCTGAACAGCTTGAATTTCATAAAATTTCTGCAAACAGTATTGATGCGGTTTCAGACAGAGATTTTATTATTGAATTTCTTTCAGCCGCTAGTATTTGCATGATGCATTTAAGCCGTATTTCCGAGGAGCTGATACTTTGGTCATCATATGAATTCAAATTCATTGAAATGCCTGATTCATTTGCAACCGGAAGCAGTATTATGCCCCAGAAAAAAAATCCGGATGTGCCGGAACTTGTCAGGGGGAAAACCGGGCGCGTTTATGGAAATCTCGTAGCACTTCTTACAATTATGAAATCCTTACCTCTTGCTTATAACCGTGATATGCAGGAGGATAAAGAGCCGTTGTTTGACACTGTCGACACGCTGGACGCATGTATTAATATTTATATCAGGATGCTTCCGAATCTGAAAATAAATAAAGACATCATGTATAAGGCCTCAAATGAAGGTTTCTTAAACGCAACTGAAATGGCTGATTATCTGGTAACAGAAGGCATGCCTTTCCGGGAAGCTCATGGATGTGTCGGAAAAGCAGTTAGTTTTGCACTTGAAAACAAAAAGGAACTTCATGAACTTACATTAAATGAGCTGAAAAAATTTTCATTGCATATTAAAAATGAAATTTTCGATTTATTTACGCCTGAACAGATGATAAACCGTAGAAAAGTATTTGGCGGAACAGCAACGGAAAATGTAAAGGCGGCAATTAAAAAAGCTGAAAAAGAATTGAAAGATGAAATCGGTTAATTTTTTTGAAACCTGTAAATTTTTTTTAATATTTATTTTTATGCTCTTTTCGGTTGTCTGTTTTACAACAGGATGCGGGAGGAAAGCGCCTCCCAGACCTCCTGATCTGGTTAGCCCGCTGTCAGTGAATGATCTTGGCAAACGCATTGATGGGGATGCGTTACAGCTAACATGGACAATACCCGAAGGAAACAAAAAGGATAAAACCCAATTGGCCGGATTTGCTGTATACCGTTCAAAACTGTCCGTTGCAGATGGGGATTGCACGAACTGTCCCTTAATATTTGAAAAGATCGGTGATGTTTCCGTTTACAACTCTGACGAACATGAGGGACGGAAAAACACATCTGTATTTTATGATACTCTGGAAATGGGTTATTCTTACACGTATAAAGTGGTCGGATATACAAAAAATGATGTAAAAAGCGGAGATTCCAATTCTATTCAGTTTTATTATTAATGGATACAATTGCATATATTTCAGCAGGCTCAAACATTGGGAATAAAGCAGAAAACTGCCAGACAGGGATAGATGCTCTTTCTGATTCAGGAGCGGCATTAATTATTAAACAGTCTGGTTTATACAAGACGGAGCCGGTTGATTTCAAAGAACAGGACTGGTTTGTAAATACTGTAATAAAAATTAAAACCGTTCTGGATCCTTTTCAGTTGTTATACAAGCTGAAATCAATTGAAAATGCACAAGGCCGAAAAAAACAATCCATGCGTTTCGGCCCGCGCATCCTTGATCTGGACATTATATTATATGGTGACATGATATTAAAAACATCAGAACTTACAATTCCACATCCCAGGATGCATAAAAGATGTTTCGTTTTAAGGCCTCTTTGTGATATTGACCCGGATATGGTTCATCCGGTATTGGTTAAGAACATGAAATTTCTTTTAAACAATATAAACGATTCAGATCAAAAGGTTTTACCCTATACATGCGGTTCTTGATTTTATTAATTCTTATCTATTTATTATACAGATCTGTTAAATCATGGATATCTTCATCTCAACAATCAGGAACGAGGGCTTTTAGCAACAAAACAACTGATGTTGTAAATGAAATGGTAAAAGATCCGGTTTGCGGGATATATTTCCCAAAAAGAGATGGTATTCATTTAAAAGTAAAAGGAAAATATGTTTATTTCTGCAGTATAAAATGCAGAGATATTTTTAATGCGTCACAATCAAAATAGAGGGTGGATTTTATCTTACTAAATATCTCAGGAGGTTGTCTTAAATGAAATTTTTTATCGACACTGCAAATATTGAAGAAATTAAAGAAGCAAACAGTATGGGCATGGTAGACGGGGTAACCACAAATCCCAGCCTTATTGCAAAAGAAAACGGTGAATTTGAAACTATTATTAAAGATATATGTGACATTGTTGACGGTCCCATCAGTGCTGAAGTTATCAGCCTTAAAGCAGATGGAATGGTCCATGAGGCGCGGAAACTTGCGAAGATACACAAAAATATTGTTGTCAAAATACCTATGACAGTAGATGGTATCAAGGCCACCAGACAACTTACTGAAGAGGAGATAAAGACAAATGTGACCCTTGTTTTTTCACCACTTCAGGCACTTATGGCTGCCAAAGCCGGTGCAACCTTTGTCAGTCCCTTTATTGGACGACTTGATGACCTTTCCCATGATGGGCTTCTTCTCGTCGAACAAATTGTTGAAATTTATAACAATTATGATTTTGAAACAGAAGTAATTGTGGCCAGTATCCGTAATCCGCTTCATGTACTTGAATCCGCGTTAATGGGTGCTGATATAGCTACAATTCCGTTTAATGTACTTGCAAAACTGGCATCCCATCCAATGACGGATAAAGGACTTGATGCATTTTTAAAAGACTGGGAAAAAACAAAAAAATCTTCTTGAATTTTGGTTCTTTTGTATTGACAGATTTGCTGTAAGAAGTTAAGTAGTGTCCATTCAAAACTTGCTGCGCGGGAATAACTCAGTGGTAGAGTGCGACCTTGCCAAGGTCGAAGTCGCGGGTTCAAATCCCGTTTCCCGCTCCATTTTTCTGGCGGCATAGCCAAGTGGTAAGGCAGCGGTCTGCAAAACCGCCATTCACCAGTTCAAATCTGGTTGCCGCCTCCATAAAAAAGTAAAGGCTTAGCTCTTATGGCTAAGCCTTTTTTTGTTTTCATCTGTTCTATAATTTGTTTTGCATTGAAGTTAAAAATGTTTTATATATTTTTATTTTTTAATACTTGATTGTTTATGAAACCAGATGAACTTTATCATAATTTAAAAAATATTGCTGATAAGTTTGGCATAACAGTATCAGAACAAAATCTTCGAATTTCAGGATTAAAAGTAAAAAGCGGTTTATGCAAAGTAAAAGGTGATAATGTGTTTATCATGGATAAACACAAATCTACTCGTGAAAAAATTGAACTCCTGGCTTCACGTTTGAGTACCATGCCTCTTGAAAATATTTTTATAGTGCCTGGTGTTCGTGAAATTCTTGAAAAGTATATGAAACAGAATGAAAAAGGGGCATAGGAGGGGAGTTTAATTTACCAGCTTTAAAAAAGTTTACATAATATATCTTATCAGACCTTATAGGAATTTGAAAAAACAATATATTTTTCTAATCACATATTAACTGCTGTGAATATCACCGAAAGCCCCATGCAAAAAAAAATCTACACTGTCTCCCAGCTGACAAAAGATATTAAACAGTTACTTGAAGATAGCTTCCCTATCATCTGGATATCAGGTGAAATATCAAATTTTAGCATGCCGGCATCCGGACATTATTATTTTACATTAAAAGATTCTCAGGCACAGATCAGTTCGGTGATGTTCAGGGGTCAGAATCAACATTTAAAATTCACCCCGGAACATGGTATGGGCGTAACCGGTCTCGGTCGTATAAGTGTTTACGAACCCAGGGGCACATATCAGATTATATTTGAGTATCTTGAACCGAAAGGAATCGGATCACTTCAGATTGCGTTTGAACAACTGAAAAAGCGGCTATCTGATGAAGGTTTGTTTGATGATGCGTACAAAAAAACAATGCCCTGCCTTCCTGGAAAAATCACAGTTATCACCTCTCCATCCGGTGCAGTTATTCATGATATCATAAATATTTCAAAACGTCGGTTTGCTAACGCTCATATTGAAATTATTCCTGTAAAAGTACAGGGGAAAGGCGCTGAGAAAGAAATCGTTTCAGGTATAAAACTGCTGAATACCAGGGCTGATTCAGATGTCGCTATTCTTGCCAGGGGGGGTGGATCTCTTGAAGACCTTCAGGCCTTTAATTCCGAGGATGTTGCCCGGGCGGTTTTTGCCTCCCGGATACCAATTATTTCCGCCATAGGGCATGAGACAGATTATACAATTTCAGATTTTGTTGCTGATCTCCGTTCACCGACACCTTCTGCTGCTGTAGAACTGGTTCTGCCTGTAAAAACAGATGTCAAACAAACGATTGCTGAATACTATAAAAAGTTAATATTGTTAATTACCGGTCAAATTGAAAGCCATCGTATTTGTATCAAAAATATGACAAATCAGTTGACAGATCCGAAAAAAAGAATAGATCATTTACGATTCAAATCAGATGATTTTTATCAGCGACTGAGTAGAATATTTTTCAAAACCCTGGAACAGTCCAGGGAACGTCACATGTGGCGAACAAATGAACTCAAATTAAAAAATCCTGGGATGCAAATAAAAAATTACAATAATGAGATAAAACGATATAATGAAATTCTTGTTAATTCTTTAAAATCACTTATGTATACAAAAAAATCCGGGCTTTGCGTATTGAATGGAAAATTAAATGTCCTGAGTCCAACGGCAATTCTTGATCGTGGTTACAGTATTACGCGAACCGTACCGGATTCTATTATTGTAAAAGATGCAAAAAATGTTTCTTCGGGCCAGGATCTTGAAATACTTGTTTCAAAAGGATTAATAAACTGTCAGGTGAAAGGAAATCCGCAAAATGGCAACCCAAAAGACCTTTGAACAATCCATGAAGCTGCTTGAACAGATTGTTGAACAGCTTGAATCAAGTGAACTCCCACTTGAAAAGGCTTTAAAAAAATTTGAAGAAGGTATAAAACTATCAAAATACTGTTCGGAAAAACTGGACGAAATTGAAAAAAAAGTAACTATTTTGTTGCAGGATCAGGACGGAAATTATATTGAAACGCCTTTTATGTCTGAAAATGATTAATTTAACAAATTATGTTTGATTTAAAAACATACCTTGACACAAAACGCAGCCAGATAAATGGTGCCATAAAGGACATCCTGCGGCATTATACAGCTTCAAGCAGAATCATGGAAGCCGTTGACTATTCCCTTATGGCAAGCGGAAAGCGATTAAGACCTGTGCTTTGCTTAGCTGCGGCTGAAGCGGTTGGAGCTAAAACCGGCAAGGAAATTATTCATGCGGCATGCGCACTTGAAATGATTCATACTTATTCACTTATCCATGATGACTTGCCGGCGATGGACAATGATGATCTGAGAAGAGGAAAGCCCACATGCCATATGGCATTTGATGAGGCAACAGCCATACTTGCCGGTGATGCCCTGCTGACATTTGCATTCCAGGTTCTTTCTGAAAATGCAGCCTCTGCAATTGAGCAATCAGGCACCCATCTTCTCACCGGATGGCTTGATGTTATACAGACAATTGCCAGATCCTCGGGGTGTCAGGGAATGATTGAAGGACAAATGCTGGATATTTCTTCTGAGGGTACTACTCTTACGCTGGAAGAACTGGAACACATGCATACTTTAAAAACCGGTGCCCTGATCGAAGCCTCAATATACACAGGTGCTGTTTTAGGTAAAGGGAATATAAAACAAATACAAGCCCTTAAAATATATTCAAAAAATATTGGCATTGCTTTCCAGGTTGTTGACGACATTCTTGATGTTGAAGGTGACCCTGTGGTAATGGGTAAAACATCAGGGGGCGATCGTATACGCAATAAGAACACCTACCCTTCCCTGCTGGGTATTGAAAAATCAAAAGAATTTGCAAAACTACGTATTGGTGATGCCTTGCAGGCGATTAATTTTTTTGATAACAATTTTGATCCGCTGAGAGCCGTTGCAAATTATATAATAGGAAGAAACCGGTAATTGGGTTTATGTGTGGTCAATAAATGGAGTAAATGTTGGTTTGAGCATATTAAATAAAATAAATTCACCGTCTGATTTAAAAAAAATACCCCGTTCGGATCTTCCTGAACTTGCTTCTGAAATTCGAAAAACGATTATTGATGTTGTCTCCAGGAATGGAGGGCACCTGGCCTCAAGTCTTGGAGCTGTGGAACTGGCTATTGCTATCCACTATGTATTTGATATTCCGAATGATAAGGTTATCTGGGATGTGGGACATCAGGCTTATGCACATAAACTTTTAACAGGCCGTAGAGAACAGTTTCATACTCTGCGTAAACATGGAGGGATATCAGGATTCTTAAAGAAAAGCGACCATCCCTGTGATGCTTTTACAACCGGACACAGCAGCACTTCAATTTCAGCAAGTTTGGGTATTTCATGTGCCAAGCGCTTAAAAAAGGAACCGTCAAACATTATTGCCGTTATAGGAGACGGTTCTCTTACTGCAGGTCTTGCATATGAAGGGCTTAACCAGGCAGGTGATATTCACGAGAAGCTCATTGTCATATTAAATGATAACGACATGTCAATTTCACCAAATGTGGGCGCCCTCTCCTCTTTTTTAAGCCGTACGTTTTCAGCTAAATATCTACAGGATTTTCGTAAAGAATTTGGAACCTTATTAAAGTCGGTACCCAAACTCGGGGATGACTTTTATAATATTGCAAAACGTTCGGAAGATTCCTTCAAAGCGTTTGTTACTCCCGGCATACTCTTTGAAGCATTGGATTTTGAATATTTTGGTCCTATTAATGGCCACCGGCTTGAACACCTGATTAATATGCTGAATAATATAAAAACGCTTGATGACCCCGTACTCCTCCATGTAACAACAAAAAAGGGAAAGGGGTATCCACCTGCTGAAAAAAATCCAGTCTATTTTCATGGTGTGGGGTGTTTTGAGGTAAAAACCGGCAACAGCCTTTCCGGGAAAAGCTCAGTCCCCACGTATACGGAAGTTTTTGGAAACTCAATGGTAAAGCTGGCTGAAGAAGACGAACGTATTGTTGCCGTAACAGCAGCAATGCCGGAAGGTACAGGTCTTTTAAAATTTTCGGAAACCTATCCGGATCGTTTTTTTGATGTGGGCATCGCGGAACAGCATGGTGTCACATTTGCCGCGGGTCTGGCTACAGAGGGATTCAGGCCGGTTGTTGCCATTTATTCTACATTTTTACAACGCGCGTATGATCAGATACTGCATGATGTATGCATTGAATCCCTTCCGGTAATTTTTGCCATGGACAGAGGGGGGATTGTTGGTGAAGACGGTCCCACGCATCACGGTCTGTTTGATTATTCATGCCTGAGAAGTTTCCCCAATATGGTGGTGATGGCTCCGAAAGATGAAAACGAATTATCCAGAATGATAAAAACGGCGCTGGCACATAACGGTCCGATTGCATTACGATTTCCAAGGGGAAAGGGGACTGGCTGTAAAATTGAAGAAAACAGCAGCCCTGTCCCGTTAGGAAAAGGTGAAGTTCTTACCCGGGGAGATGATGTTCTCATTCTCGCAATAGGACGAACCGTAAATGACGCGTTGGCTGCTGAAAAGGAACTTAAAAACAATCATAACCTTGCAGCAACTGTTGTAAACTGCCGTTTTGTAAAGCCCCTGGATTCGGATCTTATATGTACATTATCAAAAAAAATACCACATATTATAACCATTGAAGAGCATGTACTTCATGGTGGATTTGGAAGCGCTGTGCTTGAATGTTTAGCAGAATCAGGAATAACTGGTTGCTGCATTAAGCGTATAGGCATACCGGATAAGTTTGTTGAACACGGTGCTCCGGATATCTTACGATCAAAGTACGGGATCGATGCCCATGCAATTGTTCAAACAGCGCAGAGTATGCTCAACCCGGATTCAAAATCATAATTTTAATACAAAAACCCCTGCTGGTCAGCCTGTGACTTCATCTAAAACACCTGAAATTAAAGGTCGGAAAAGACTGGATCTTGTTCTGCTTGAAAAAGGATTATTTCAAAGCAGACAGCGTGCGCGCGCAATAATTATGGCAGGCAAAGTTCTTGTGGATAATCAACCTGCTGAAAAACCCGGTACACTGATAAAACCTGATGCCGAAATTATTATTAAAGGTGAAGATATCCCTTATGTCAGCCGGGGCGGTCTTAAACTCGAAGAAGCACTTTCCGTCTATAATATAAATATTAATGGACTGGATTGCCTGGATGTGGGAGCTTCCACCGGAGGATTTACAGACTGTTTGCTACAGCATGGTGCGGCCCGGGTATTTGCTGTTGATGTGGGATATGGCCAGTTTGCCTGGAAGCTGCGGCAAGACCGGCGTGTTGTTGTTATTGAGAGGACAAACATCCGACATATGCCTCTGGATGCACTCCCCGTACTGGTAAATCTGGTGTGTATTGATGTTTCGTTTATTTCATTGAAAATTGTAGTGCCTTCAGTCTTAAAATTCCTAAAAAAAGGAGCTAAGATACTTGCACTGATTAAACCCCAGTTTGAAGTTGGAAAAGGAAAAGTGGGGAAAGGCGGTGTTGTGAAGGGCACCCATTTACATGATGAGGTCATTAAAGAACTTACAGAATTTTTCACCGGCCAGGGGCTTAAATGCAGTGAAGTTATTCCTTCACCTATCCTTGGCCCCAAAGGAAACCGGGAATTTTTCATATCTTTAACATTTTCATAGTATATAGTATTTGGACTTGATTTTTTATGATAAAACATATAGGGGTTCTACATTTACCACAAAAAAGAATTCATCTGGCTATTATAAAAATTTGTAGAGAGGAGCTTGTTAAATGACTGAAATGATGGAAAATTTAAGAAATATCGCACTTGTTGCCCATGGGGGTGCCGGTAAAACATCTATAGCTGAGGCAATGCTTTTCAATGCAGGTGTAACTAATCGACTGGGCAGAGTTGAAGACGGTAATACATCCATGGACTTTGAACCGGAAGAGCTTAAACGTACTTCAAGTATTACCAGCAGTTTCCATCAATACAGCTGGGAAAAAAAGACTGTCAGCATAATTGATACGCCGGGTGACCAGAATTTCTTTTCAGATACAAAAATCTGCATGCCGGCAGCTGATGGTGCAGTTGTGGTTATTGACGGTGTTGACGGTGTAAAAGTTCAGACTGAACAGGCATGGGATTTTGCAACGGATTATAACATGCCGTGTGTCATATTTATAAATAAGCTGGATAAAGAACGGGCGGATTTTTTCAATGCGTTTCAGGATGCAGCCGATTGCTTCAAACCAAAACCGATCATTACACAATTGCCAATAGGCTCAGAAGCCGATTTTAAGGGTATTGTCGACCTTGTGAGCATGAAAGCCTACACTTATGATTCAGACGGAAAGGCAACAGCCGTTGATATTCCGGCAGACATGCAGGATACCGTTGAAGCGGAAAGGGAAGCATTTATTGAAAATATCGCTGAAGCTGATGACGAATTGATTGAGAAATACCTTGAAGGAGAAACTCTTTCTGATGATGAAATCAAAGATGCATTAAAAAAAGGCACGTTGACGCGTACATTTGTGCCGGTTCTCTGTGGAGCCGCCACAAGAAATATTGGCATTGACCTGCTTTCTGATTTTGTCGTCAATTGCATGCCATCACCGGTGGACAGAGGGGCATGGAGAATAAACGATGAATCCGGAGAAAACGAAGTTGTTTGTGAGCCTGATCCGGATGCGCCTTTTGCCGCTTTTGTATTTAAAACAGTTGCTGATCCATATGCCGGGCGTCTGTCCATATTCAGGGTGGTTTCCGGATCATTGGGCAAAGACGGGACTTTCTATAATGTGAATAAAGGCAGCAAGGAGAGATTTAACCAGCTCCTTACCATGGCCGGAAAAGAACAGAAATCTGCGAACGGAGCCGTTCCCGGTTCTATTGTTGCTGTGGCTAAATTGAAAGAAACCACAACCGGTGATACTATCTGCAACGACAAAAACAAGTTGTTTTTTAAATGTGCTGAGCCCCTTCCCACGCTGATGTCTTTTGCTATTGAAGCAAAAGCAAAAGGGGATGAGGATAAAATCTTTTCATCCATGGTAAAGTTAATAGAAGAAGATCCTTCATTAAGACTGGACAGGAATCAGGAAACACGGGAAATCCTTCTTTCAGGTCTTGGCCAGATACATATTGAGGTCGCCATTGAAAAACTCAAAAGAAAATTTAATGTTGAAGCCCTGTTGAAAATTCCCAAGATCCCCTACCGGGAAACGATAAAGAAAAAAGTCAGGGTCCAGGGGAAACATAAAAAACAATCCGGTGGTCACGGCCAGTTCGGAGACTGCTGGATACAGATGGAACCCCTGCCAAGAGGAAAAGGGTTTGAATTTGTGGATGCCATCGTGGGTGGTGCTATCCCGAAAACATATATTCCGGCTGTGGAAAAAGGCATCCTCGATTCATGCGATAAAGGTGTTCTTGCAGGATTCCCATGCATTGATTTCAGGATAACGCTGGATGACGGCTCCTTTCATTCGGTTGACTCTTCGGAAATGGCATTTAAGATTGCCGGCACGGTTGCATTTAAAAAGGCTGCGGCAGAAGCAAAACCGATTCTTCTTGAACCGATTATGAAAGTCGCTATTACTACCCCGGATGAATTTATGGGTGATATTATGGGAGACCTGAACAGTCGACGCGGAAGAGTTCTTGGTATGGATAGTGAGGGGAAGTATCAAGTCATAAATGCTGAAGTCCCGATGTCTGAGTTTTTAAGCTATGCTCCGGATCTTCGCTCCATGACAGGGGGCCGTGGAGTGTTTACGATGGAATTTTCTCGTTATGATGAAGTACCTGCCCAGGAATCACAGAAAATTGTGGATGAAATAAACAAGGAAAAAGAATAGATTCATACAAAAGGGGGAGTTTTTTTTAATCTCCCCCTTTTCATCCCTTCATCACAAATTACGTATTAACAAATCTAATTACCATCAATTTTTATAAAAAATAAGGATATTCATATGACACAACCTGTAGTTGAAACAAACTTTCCAGAACTGAATCTATTAAAAAGAGGAAAAGTAAGGGATATTTATGATCTTGGTGACTGCCTGTTGCTGGTTGCCAGTGACAGGATATCCGCATTTGATGTAATAATGCCGGATCCCATCCCTGATAAAGGCAAAGTTTTAAACCAGATATCGCTATACTGGTTCGATGTGATGAGTGATTTAGTTGAAAATCATATCATTTCAGGTGATGTGGATGATTTCCCTGAAGTATGCATGCCTTACAAGGCCATACTCAAAGACAGAAGTATGCTTGTAAAAAAATGTGAGCCCCTATCCATTGAATGCGTTGTCAGGGGATATATTTCCGGATCCGGATGGAAATCTTATAAGGAATCAAGCAGTATCTGCGGGATTAAGCTTCCGGAAGGGATGAAGGAATCTGATAAACTCCCTGAACCGATTTTTACACCGTCCACAAAAGAAGAAGTCGGCCTGCATGATATTAATATAGATTTTCAGGAAGCTGCAAAAAGAATCGGTGAGAAGCATGCAGACCAGGTAAAAGAACTCAGTATTGAAATATATAAGAAAGGTGTTGAGCTGGCAGATAAAAAAGGAATTATCATTGCGGATACAAAATTTGAATTCGGGATCTTTGAAGATAATATTATTCTTATTGATGAAGTTTTAACCCCGGATTCATCCAGATTCTGGCCAAAGGACACATACATATCGGGAGGTCCCCAAAAGAGTTTTGACAAGCAGTATTTGAGGGATTATCTGCTGTCTCTGGACTGGGACAAGAAACATCCCGGGCCGCCCTTACCTGTTGAAGTTATAAAAAATACTCGCAAGAAATACCTGGAAGCGCTAAATCTGATAACCGGCAAATAAAATGCCCATGAAAAATCTTCAGTATAATTTTGCCGATCGTTATGAAACTAAAAAAATCGCATTAACTGATATTGATCTGACAGATACGACTTATCGTATTACGACACAAGCAGATCACGGCGACCTTGTCAGATCTATTACAGACGTTGGCTTGTTAAATCCACCAATCCTCACAATAAAAAAACCATCTTTTGTTGTTGTGAGTGGATTTAGAAGGATTCATGCATGTGATGATCTGGGGTGGAATGAAATATCTGTCAGGATATTAAATTCAGATACGACTCATCATGAATGTACCAGGATTGCAATTGCTGACAATTCATTTCAACGTTCCTTAAACCTGGTTGAACAATCCAGGGCCATTGGAATGCTTATTGATATCTTCGGAGATATTAATTCTGTAACAAAAATAAATTCTTCTCTGGGCCTGCCGGATAACCCCTCTTTAACAGATAAAATTCTGTCTATTCGTTCGTTGCCTTTATTTATTCAAAGGAGCATTCTTGACGATACCATTTCCCTTGCCATCGCTTTGGAATTAGGTAAATTTGAACAAAAAACTGCTGATTTATTTTTAACGATTTTCCAACAGCTGAAATTAAGCTTCAGTAAACAAAAAGAGATCATTTTATTGGCAAATGAAGTGGCTCTACGTGATAATGTCCCTTTAATATGTATTTTAGAAGACGAGTATATGCGTAATGTATTGGATGATAAAGAAATAGATCGAAATAAAAGATCTGATAAAATCAGGAATTATTTAAAAAGGAAACGTTTCCCGGAAATAACCAGGGCTGAAAATAAATTTGCCAGGAATTTAAAAAATCTCAGGCTTGGAACGGGCACTAAACTTACTCCTCCAAAAAATTTTGAAGGAATCAATTATTCACTGACTTTCAACTTCAGCAGTTTAAAAGAATTAAAAGACAGGAAAGCGATCCTTGAACATCTGATTTCAAATTCCGGGATTCGTAAAATTCTAGAGCGTTAAGCAACAAAACAGGTGATAGATAATTGTCTTTATCAACATTATACATTGATTACCAGGTTGCAGATTTCCCGGAGGTTCTGTCAATTCAGTCAAGATTGAATATACCTGCTGAAATTGTTTACGACATTAAACAGGTATATAACACCCTTTCATCTGCAACCGATCCTGTGGAAAAAGGGAAAAATGTCCTTTATTTAACCAGAAATAAAGGTGCATTCATCAAGACATGCCCTGGTACCAGCGCCTATACATGTTGTGGTTATAAAATCCTTCACATTGGCACTTTCTGCACAATGGATTGCTCATACTGTATTCTTCAGACATATTTTCACCCTCCCCTGTTACAGTTTTTTGTCAACCATGATGATTTGGATATTGAGCTTGATAATCTGTTTGCCCAAAAAAATATCAGCCGAATTGGAACGGGCGAATTTACTGACAGTATGATATGGGAAAAATGGACTGATCTTTCAGGGCATTTGGTTAAAAGGTTCTCAAAGCAAAATAAAGCTGTTCTTGAATTAAAAACAAAAACAACAAATATTCGAAAGCTGGAATCACTTAGCCATAATCGAAAAACAATTACATCCTGGTCTGTGAATACGGATGCCGTCATTTGCAGTGAGGAACGAAATACAACATCTCTGTCCTCAAGGCTCAAGGCTGCCGCTCAATGCGAGGCCTGGGGATATCCGGTTGCTTTCCATTTTGACCCAATGGTTATTTACGACGGCTGCGAAGAAGAATACATGAATGTTGTAAAACAGATATTTGCTCATGTCTCTCCAGACAATATTGTCTGGATAAGTATCGGCTCTTTTCGTTTTATCCCATCCTTGAAGCAGTTAATACAGAAGCGCTTTCCGGATTCAAGAATAGTTTATGGTGAGTTTATATCCGGACTTGACGGGAAAATGCGCTATTTTAAACCATTGCGTATCAACCTGTATAAAAAAATCGTTGCATGTATTAAACAATATGCACCGGAAATTATGATTTATTTTTGTATGGAAGATGATGAAGTGTGGGAAAAATGTATGGGATTTGTTCCATCTGATCGAGGAGGGCTTCCCTGTATGCTTGATTCAAGTGCGGTTAAGATATGTGGGGTTCGATGATACTGTAATCATTCAGTAATTAATCAGCTTTGCCGGATTCCTTTAATTTTTGGAATGCCTCAATATAATTATTTAGAGCCTGGAGTGTAACTTCATCAATGTTTGAGAATTCAATGCCTGATTCATATTTATCTTCCTTCCCTTCCCTTGTGTAAACAACCTTGCCTTTTATATCAACAACTTTTTCTTTGAATCCAATAGCCACCAGTATAACAAACCGGGCATCAATAGGCGTATGGGTTCCAATCAAAATGCCTCCCTGACTGACATTTAAAGTTCTTCCCATGCCCTGGGTCAATACGTCGCCTTTTTTATCAAGCGTATTATATGAAATGAGATTGAGCGAATCGATTCTTTTATATTTTCTATCCTTAAATGTCATCGTGTTTCTCTCGTTTTATTTGTTTTTAATTGTCTTCTTTCTTTTTGCCACACCAAAAAGTTCACATGCCATCGTTGTTGTAGCAGAGATTAAGTTGGCATTATTTGCAATCATGTTCTTTAAAGTCGGTGAAAGCCTGTTATATTCACTCTGCAACTCTTCAATGCTGATCTCAACCGTATCAAAGTCTTCTGATCCGTAAACAGCTGCTGAATCAGGTTCATGCCCGATATTCAGGAATGGGATATTTCCTATAAAATCTCCTTCTTCAAGTCTGCCAAGCAGAATTGAATTATTATTTTCAGACCGGACGATATTCGCTTTACCCTGTTCAATTTTATAGATTTCACTTTTGGAAGATCCCTGTTTTATAAACGGCTCTTTTCCCGCCATGAAATCGTTGGGTATAGTCTTTTTTGATTCAATATCCACAATTCGAATAGCACCTTGATTCAATCTGTTATCAAGGCTTATTACAATTTCCTGAAAACCGGAAGATAAGTGGGCGTACTCTCTTGAAAGTCGTTGTAAATCAAGCACTCCCAACTGAACATCACTTATTGCAACAGCCGTTGTATTCCTTACTGATCCCTGAATTATAAATGAAGCCATACTTCCTATGAAAGAACCGGCACCAATGCGACAAATAGAAACCTGGCCTTTAGAAGATTCTTTTCGTATTTCAACTGTTCCGCCAAGTATAATCCAAACCCAGGCACCATGTTTACCCTGCATGACAATAGTTTCATTATCATGGTAGTCTTCTTCGTCAACCACATACGTATAATCAATTAATGGGCCCTTAATTACAGGGATGGTTGTTTCAATTCCTGTAGTTTTTGACTTGTCCTTAACAAAAGTCACCGGGCCAATCCGGTCGGTGACACCGTTATCAAGCATCCTTATGCCTTCAAGAATTATCTCCATCCGACTCTTTTTTATATTATGTTTGGCATCAAAGGTCTCATTACTGAATTCAAATCTTCCATCCACCCAGCCAAAGAGAGAATAAACTGCATCAAGCCCTGTCAACTCGCCTGCTGTGGCATTCACCGGGTTTCCTTTTAAAATATAAATTAAACCGGGAATTTCAGAATAATTACTGATGATTCTTAATATACCGGTACTTCCATTTGCACCAAGTAACTGCAAAAGTTCACCAAGTTTAAGAAACTGAATATTTCCTGAAAGCACAATGCTGTTATTCATAAATATTAGCTGTTTTATTTCGTCCAGTTGAGTTGTTTATTCAGATATTGTAATGTTAACTGCAGGCATGACTGGAGGGATTTTCCAATACCATCCCCTTTGACAGCACTGCCGGGAAAGGACGGAACTTTAATCTGTCTATTAAGGTCTTTTTCCATTTTTTCAATCGACATTATTGGTATGCCTTCTTCAGCCAGGTCTCTTTTATTATATTGCAAAACAAGAGGGATCTTAAATATGTTCATATTATATTCTTTCAGATTGTGCTGGAGGTCTTTTAATGACAGCATATTCTTTTCGCGTCTCACTTCCATTGAATCAGCCACAAAGACAATTCCGTCAACACCTTTTAAAACAAGTTTTCTGGTGGAACTGTATTGAACCTGTCCCGGTACGGTAAACAATTGAACACGTACATCACATCCTTTTATTTTGCCCAGTTCCAAGGGAAGAAAATCAAAGAAAAGTGTACGGTCACCTTCCGTATTTATTGAAACCATCTCACCATCAATCTGTTTTTTATGGGACTTGAAAATATATTCAAGATTTGTTGTCTTCCCGCATCTTCCGGGTCCGTAATAAACAATTTTGCACTCAATTTCACGTTTTTTTATATTAAATACAGCCATAAATTATACCAGATTTTTAATTCCAACGCTCAGTTGCAGGAACAGAAAGGATTTCCCCTGTTTCAACTTATTGATTATAGCATAATTTTAATTGCTTACCAAGACAAACTTAACAATTAATGAGGATAGTTTCGTGGCAATGATGTATCCGTACAATAATATTAAATACTCTCAATTTTGATATCCAGACTGAAATCACCTTTTTTGGGGCCCGACTTTATCTGAGTCATTGCTGACACCACGCCTGACCCCCTGAAAATTGCAATAGGAGAATAAAAATGAACCTCTTCAAGTTTAACACCAACTTTTAAGCTTTCAACCAGTACTTCATCATTAGAGGAAATAATAAGGCTGATGATATTACCCGATTGAAAACTTACATCCAGTTCAAACTGTTCTCCCTTGTGAGGGCCACTGTCAAAAGTAATAGCCACCGCACTGATATCAAGAATTTCTTCTTCGTCATCCTGTTCATCAATCTCAGCTGCGGCTTCTTCGGCTTGCTCATTTACCTGGGAGGCGGCCATGCCTTTCTTTTCAAGCATGTCATTAAATAAAACGCGTATTTTTTCCAGTTGTTCGGGAGAGAAAAGATCACTGGATTCCCATTCAGCGAATTGATTTAATGCATCATCTTTTGATTCAAGTGTTAAATGACACCGCAGAATATTTTTTGCTGAAGTAACGCGTAATCGATCGATTTCCAATAATTTGCCAAATTCAACAATTGCGCCGTCAAACTGACCGAACTTTGCCAGTGCAATGGCTCCTTCAAGCGCTGCATCATCTTCAGTGCTTTTTTCAGAATCCTTTGTAAAAGAGAATAATTTTTTGATAAGCGTATTTACATGTTCTGACATTTCAGGTGTTGTCGGGGCGCTGGTCACCAGCTCAATATCTTTTTCCAACAAAATCATCTTCTTTTCCAGACCTTCCAACAACTTATCTTTGTTTTTTATCTGATCCGTTTTTCGAATCAAATCCAGGATAGTCTGATATTTTTCCCTGGCCTCATTTAATAACCCCTGTGACCTGTACAGTTCAGCCTGTTTTAAAATAGATTTAATTTTATTATTCATTTCACCAGAAACCTCATCAATATAACAAGATACAAATTAAGAGTAATTGAGTATCAATAATAACTGTACCAAATATATATATTTTGTCAATTTGAAAATTTGTTATATTTCACTTGTTAACTTTTATACTTTATGTTTTATTCATTTTTTTGTTAATTAATCACAAATCTTTTAATAACTGTTTATAAAATCATAAAGCAAGGAGAATATTATGGACAAGAAAGTTACTGTTGTAGGAGCCGGCAATGTCGGCGCAACGGCTGCACAAAGACTGGCTGAAAAAGAGTTATGTGATGTTGTTTTAATTGATATTGTTGAAGGCGTACCCCAGGGTAAGGCTCTTGATTTAACTGAAGCCGCACCGATTGAAAAGCATGATGCCCATCTAACCGGTTCTAACACCTATGATGCCTCAAAGGATTCTGACATTGTAATAATAACCGCAGGTATCCCCCGAAAACCCGGCATGAGCCGTGGTGATCTTATCAAAACAAATGCTAATATTATGAAAAATGTGACACAGGAAGTGGTAAAGTTGTCACCGAATGCAATATTAATTATTGTCAGCAACCCCCTGGATGCTATGTGTCATGTGGCTTATGAGGCCAGTGGATTTCCTAAAAACAGGGTGATCGGTATGGCCGGCGTTCTGGATTCAGCCAGATTCAGGGCATTTATTGCCATGGAACTGAATGTTTCTGTAGAAAATACCCATGCCTTTGTCCTTGGCGGTCATGGAAAGACAATGGTACCACTTCCCCGTTATTCTACGGTTGCGGGCATTCCAATAACAGAACTCATGCCAAAAGATCGTATTGATGCACTTGTTGAAAGAACGGCAAATGGCGGGGCTGAAATCGTCAGTCTGCTTAAAACAGGAAGTGCTTACTACGCCCCGGCTTCTGCTGCAGTGGAAATGGCTGAATCAATTCTTAAAGACAAGAAAAAAATCCTGCCGTGCGCGGCATTGCTTGAAGGTGAATATGGATTAACTGATCTTTTTATTGGTGTTCCTGT
>JAUXDD010000163.1 GCA_030618465.1 Desulfobacteraceae bacterium | reverse complement strand
GACCCTGCCATCAAACGGGGCTTTAATTTCCGTGCGTTTCAGATTCAACTCAGCTTTTTTCAGATTGGCATGATCTGCTTCCAGTTTTGCCTGGGCGGCAACCAGCTGGGGCTTTTTCAGTACCAGATCTGAAGGTTTTATTGATGTGTCGCTTAAATTGGATTTGTGCAGTTCCCATTCTTCTTCCGCTGCTGCGGAAGACTCTTTTGCCAGTTTGTACAGACTTTCGGCATTTTTAACGCTCGCACGGGCCAGGGTGACGGCAAGCTCATAATCTTCAGGATCAATACGAAGGAGGATATCACCCTTATTGAATTCTCCACCGTTTACAAGCGCCGGGGATACAAAGACGACTTTTCCGCTGACCTGGGGGACAATGTTTATTTCCTTTAAAGGCCGCACCGTGCCTTCCCCCCTGATGACAACCTGTTTCGGACCCGTATGAATGGCCAGAACTCTTACCCTGGGGGCAACTGCCTGAGGTTTTTGTTTATTTATAGTGGTTTTCTGACTGGTCAGAATTTTCATACCCGTAATACCTGTTGCAATCAGGATGATCGTCAGACCGATGTGAAATAGCCGTCGTTTTTTAGTGCTCATGGTGAATGTATGCTCCTTTAAAAGTTATGACATAAAAAGTTATGACATACAAAGTTATGATTGATAGTTTATGCATGATCACCTGTAGGTATTACCCTATTCACGGGTGTCCTCTTCAACCGGTTCAGGAAATCCTCCGCCAAGCGCCCTGTGCAGCGTCACCCTGTTTGTCAGGATGCCAAGATCGGCAAGAATAAGGTTTTCCTCTGCCTTAAAACGGGTTTGCTGGGACTGGAGAACAGATAAATAATCAGTAATACCCCGGATATAATGACGTTCTGCGACAATCTGTGCTTCACGAGCTTCTTTAAGAAAGACAAGGGTGAGCTCCCTGCTTTTAATCAGTTTTTCCATAGACAAAAGCGCGCTTTCCACCTCAAAAAAGGCGGTCAGGACAGTTTTGGAATATTGGGCCTGCCCCTGCATATATTTTGCTTCCGCAGCCTCCTGGACCGACTTTAATTTTCCCGCATCAAAAACAGACTGGGTTAACCCGGCAGCGAGGCTCCACAGCTCGCTTTCCGGCTGAAACAGGTCACTCAGTTCCGTACTGGAATAGCCGAAATTGCCGGTAAGAGATATTTGCGGAAACCGGCTTGCTTTTGCCACGCCGATTTTTGCGTTTAGCGCCATGAGCCTTGCTTCAGCAGCGCGTATATCCGGCCTGCGCTTTAATAATTCGGAATGGAGTCCCGGTTTTACCGGAGCAAGCCGTTTGAAATAATCTTCCGGTTGAAGCCGGGGTTCACGTGTTTTGGGGTAGTGACCGGACAAAAGGCTGATTCTCTGCTGGGTGATGCCGAGTTCCTGGTAAAGTGACGGCAGGGTGGTTTCTGACTGTGCGAGTGTCCTTTTTGCCTGTTTGAGATCCAGTATGGATGAAAGCCCTCTGTGGTAACGTCCCTCTATGGTTTCAAAGCTTTGTCTGTACCTTTTTATGCTTTCTTTTGCTATCTGGATTCTGCGTTCAAATGATTCCATCCGGAGATAGAGATTGATGATTTCAGCAACAACCGTATGGATGACGGTCTGCCGGTTTTCAGTGGCATAAAGCAGGTCGGCTCTGGCGGATTCTTCTGCTCTTGAAAGTCTTCCCCATAGATCAATCTCAAATGAAGCCGGTAGAGAAAGGCTGTATGAATTATATATTTGTTCGGAACCGGGTATTCCCATTATGTCCGGAACCTTCTGACGCCGGCCCTGGGCTGACAGTGCAAGGGAAGGATACCGGTCCGCCCGGGTCTGTTTAAAATACGATTGGATTTCCAGGATAGCGGCACCGGCTATTATGATATCATAATTGTTGTTCAGGGCATCGGTAACCAGGGTATTGATTTCAGGATTTCCAAAATCCTCCCACCAGGCATCTCTGATTTCGCGGCTGTCGTCAGGTGATGGCGTATTCTGGAAGTCTTCCGGTATTTCAATGCCTGTTTCCGGCTGCTGAAAATCCGGTCCAAGCCTGAAACAACCGTTCACAAAGAAAAGTATAAAAAGAAACAGGCAGAATGATTTTTGCTTCATGAAGAATATATCCTTATTAAATTCCTGTTAAAACATTTAGAAACTAAACCAAAGGAATGACTGTCACATTTTTTTATTTTTAATATTTATATCCATAAATGCTTCAATTTTCTCAAGAACCTCAATGAAAATGGCAAGCTGGCCAAATGTAATGTCAGACATGTGGGTTGCAAAAATTTCCCTGTGTAACCGGTAATGCTCGATTACCACCAGTTTGCCCCTGTCCGTCAGTTCGACCAATACATGTTTGTTGTTTTTTGGATCTTTAATTCGTTTTAAATAATTTTTATTTTCAAGTTTTCCAACAGCCTGGGATACAGCGCCTTTGGTAATACCAAGCCTTGCCGACAGTTTTGTGATATTTATCCCCGGGTTTTTATCCACTGCTGCAATCATATGGATTTCGCCGACATTGATCATTTCACCGGTTCCAAGATCCCTGGAAATCTTTTCAATAACGCGAAATTTATTGATGACCCCTTCGAATTGTGAAAATGCATCATTCACTATTTTTGTATTTTCATCCATAATGGTGGTATGGTATAGAAACTAAACAAAATGTCAAGACAATTTTAGTGAATTATAAGATACGAAAATACTTGTTTGACTTCGTTTTATTTTAAGTGATAAATAAAAAAATTTATATCCATGACCCATCAGGTTAACAAAATGTTGACACATATACGAATACTTCTGGCTGTGCTTACATGTATAGCGTTATTTATTTCGTCCGGATACGCTGAAGAGACTGTTGATACCGGGGAAACATTTACAGCCGCTGAAAATCAGGAAGACACTGATATTGATTTGGATGATGAGTTTGATGAGTTTGATGACGAGTTTGAAGACACGGATGACGATGGCGTATTTGATCCGTTGATTGGCTACAACCGGTTTATGACCGGGGTAAACGATAAAATGTACTACTGGTTATTAAAGCCGGTTGCCAGGTGTTACGGTTTTATCATACCCGGGTCCGTACGCAGATCCATAAGCCGTTGCTATAAAAATTTAATTTTTCCGATTCGTTTTGTCAACAATCTGCTCCAATTGAAGTTTAAGCAAACCGCAACAGAAAGTGCCCGTTTTACGATAAATTCAACGATTGGTATTCTTGGCCTGTTTGATCCGGCAAAGACATGGGGGGGGATTGATCCCTGTCAGGAGGATTTCGGCCAGACACTGGGACATTACGGCTTAGGCGGTGGCTTTCACGTGGTACTGCCGGTACTGGGGCCTTCAAACCTGCGGGATATGGCCGGGCTTGCCCCGGATTATTATTTAAATCCGGTCCACTATATTGGTGCAAATGATCTGGGTTTAATCGCTATTGACGCCGGTGAGAAAATTAACTACATATCCCTTCATATAGATGAATATGAAAGCCTCCAGAAAGATGCCATTGATTTTTACCTGTTTATGCGGGATGCATATGAGCAGAACCGGAGGATGAAGATAAAGGAATAGACAATGAACAGATTACTGTATGGTATTTTGTTTTTACTTATAATGAGTCCGTTTGCTGTTGCCAGTGATACCGATGAAGCTGAAAAACTGATAAAGAGCAAGCTGGAGGAAATGTTTGCTGTCCTGCAGAAAACAGATCAAACGGAGGAAGAAAGAAACAGCAGAGTTATTGAAATTATCGAACCGGCGTTTGATTTTGAAAGAATGGCAAAGCTGACGTTGGGAAGAAAGCACTGGCCGGGTTTGGCAAAGGAAAAAAAGAAACAGTTTACCGATCTGTTCGTGAAACGCCTGAAAGAATCCTATCTGGGAAAACTGAATTTGTATACCAATGAAAGGATTGTATATAAGCCGCCGATCCAGGTAAAAACAAGGGTGCATGTGCCCACTGAATTGATTTCAAAAGACAATGTTATTGACATATTGTACAAGCTTTATAAAACAAAGGATAAAAAGTGGTTGATCTATGATCTTGAGATCCAGGGTGTGAGCATTATCAAAACCTATAAAACCCAGTTCGACCAGGTGCTTCGCAGCGGGACTATAGATGACCTGCTTGCAAAACTGGAAAACCCTGAAAAATAATAATCCCCAACTTACAATTGAGATGCTGCCGGCATGACAAAACTGAAAACATTACCAGTGCTATTTTTTGATAACGTTATTCTTAAACGACCGGTCCTGGTTATTCTGTGCTTTCTTGTGGTAATTTGTTTTCTCGGGTACAAGGCAAAAGACTTTAAACTGGATGCATCTGCTGAAACCCTTATGCTTGAAAATGACATGGATCTGCATTATTCGCGGATGATAAATGCCCGCTATGCAACGAATGATTTTGTCATGATCACCTATGCGCCAAAAGAAGACCTGTTTTCCGACACAGTTCTGGTCAGCCTGAAGGGGCTGAGGGAAGATTTAAGGAAGCTTGAGTGTGTATTGTCTGTTGTCACGATTTTAGATGTCCCCCTGCTGGAAAGTCCGCCGGTGCCAATAAAGGAACTGGCTACAAATGTCCGGTCGCTTGAATCACCCGGAGTAGATAAAAGCCTTGCCCGAAAAGAATTTAAAAACAGTCCGCTGTATCAGAATCTGCTTGTCAGTCCCGATCTTAAAATTACCGCCGTGCAGGTCAATTTCAAGCCTGACCTGGAATACAGGCGCCTGCTGGAACAGCGAAACACATTAAGGCAAAAACAGGCGGAATGCCCGTTGACTAAATCTGAGGCCATGGAATTCAATAAAGTCAAGGTGAACTTCCAGGAGCACCGGGATGAGATGCGCAGGGTACGGCATCAAAATATCGCTGCAATCCGTGAAATCATGGCGAATTATCGTGAGGATGCCGATCTTTTCCTGGGCGGAGTGAGCATGATAGCCGACGACCTGATCACCTTTATTAAAAGCGATCTTAAATTATTCGGTCTTGGCGTCCTGTTTTTCCTGATTGTTGCACTGGGTCTTATTTTCAGAAGGGTTCGCTGGATTCTGATCCCCATACTCTGCTGCGTATTTTCAGCAACCGCCATGATTGGCCTGTTGGGCATGTTTGGATGGGAGGTGACGGTCATATCATCCAACTTTATTTCCCTGCAGCTTATTATAACGATGGCCATTACCATCCATCTTGTGGTCCGCTACAGGGAACTGCTCCGGGAAAATCCGGATGAAGAGCATCACACACTTGTTCTTGATGCGGTTCGCTTGATGATGAAACCCTGTTTGTATGCCGGCCTTACGACGATTGCCGGGTTCGGGTCACTTTTGCTGTGTGATATTTTACCGGTGATAACGTTTGGGTGGATGATGATTGCCGGTATTATTGTATCGCTTATTGTTACATTTGTTCTTTTTCCTTCCGTGTTGATGCTTTTCAAAAAATTACCGCCCCTTCCGGTAAAGGAGTCCCGGTTTTCCCTGACGTCGATTCTGGCGAGGTATACGGAATCTCACGGTCCCCTGATTTTGGGGATCAGTGCCGTGGCTTTTATACTCAGCATTGCAGGAATTTCAAGGCTGGTGGTGGAAAACAGCTTTATTGATTATTTTAAACATACTACCGAGATATACCAGGGGATGAAAATTATTGACCAGAACCTGGGCGGGACGACGCCCCTGGATGTTATTATCGAGTTTGATGAAGAAAATACTCCCGTACCTTCTCCCGCAGCCGTTGCCGGTCCCGGGAGTGATGAAGATGACGAATTCGGCGAATTTGACGAATTTGAACAGGAAGAAGATGAAGACAAGTACTGGTTTACATCCGACAAGATGGAAAGGGTCGTGGCGATCCATGATTACCTTGACGGCATTCCGGAAACCGGAAAAATTCTATCTCTCGGGACGATGATGAAAATAGCAGAAACGTTTAACAGCGGTAAGCCCCTGGATAATTTTAAACTGGCCCTTTTATACAGTGAATTACCTGACAAATTCAGGACTATGGTGTTAAAACCCTATGTGTCGATTGAACATAACCAGGTGCGGTTTTCCGTTCGGGTGCGGGATTCGGAAAAAACATTAAAAAGGGACCTGCTGCTGAAAAAAATTCACCATGATCTGACCCATAAACTGGGATTAAAGGAAGAAAATGTTCATCTGACCGGCATGCTGGTCCTGTACAATAATATGCTGCAGAGCCTGTTTGATTCCCAGATTCTGACACTGGGTGTGGTCGTCATTGCATTGATGAGCATGTTTCTGATCCTGTTCAGATCAGTAAAGATATCGCTGGTGGCTATTTCACCCAACCTGCTTTCCATCGGGGTCGTCCTCGGGTTTATGGGGTGGGTGGGGATTCCCCTTGATATGATGACGATTACCATAGCGGCCATCAGTGTGGGTATTGCGGTGGATGATACCATTCACTATATTCACAGGTTTATCCATGAATTTAATGGCAACCGGAATTATATAAAGACGATGCATATCTGCCATGGCAGCATCGGGCATGCCATGTACTATACGTCAGTGACAATCATCATTGGATTTTCAATCCTGGCATTGTCCAATTTTATCCCCAGTATTTATTTTGGCCTGCTCACCGGGCTGGCCATGTTTATTGCCCTGATTTCCGCGCTGACGCTGCTGCCGCGGCTCATTGTTTTTTTTAAGGTGCTGGGACCGGAGGGAGAATTAATTGAAGATTGAAGAATGGAATACAATCAATCTGTTGACAGTACAAAGGGATATATGTATTATATTAAATAATAAATTCATGGCCTTATATTCATGCCTGACTCAATCATATATAATGTGTAAAGAATGGCCTTAATAGCATGTCAAAAATGTAGAAGTGTTGTAAGCCTGGGTGAAGACGACAACTTCTGTCCGAACTGCGGTGAAATGGTTTTTGATCCTGAGGATAAAAACCAGCAGATGAAGCGTATCCTGATTCCCAGGATTTACATGGTCGTGACATTGTGT
>JAUXDD010000268.1 GCA_030618465.1 Desulfobacteraceae bacterium | reverse complement strand
CATCAAAAACAGTACCACCATGATCCTGTTATTGAAAACAGCATGCTTGACAGGGACAGTCTGGATAGTGCCATAAATACATCTATTCCTGAAGGGGCACACTGGACAAAAAGAATTCGTGTCAATGCCATTGCTTCCAATGCAAGGCATTCAGCAGGCATTGTCCTGGTTGGCATTGATCCGGAAACTGAGGCAGACGTTTCTTTTATTAAAAAAGCGGTTAAAAACGGAAGATATTTAACTTCGGATGACACAAACAAAATTGTGGTCGGGAAGGCATTGCTGGAAAAATTTGAATCCCGGATCGGGCATAAACTGGTGCTGATGTCCCAGGGTACAGACAAGGAAATAGCCTCCAGGGCATTTCGCATTGTTGGAACTTTCAGGGCGGAAATGGAGGCAACAGAAAAACAGTTTGTCTTTGTCAATCTTTCTGCAGCACAGAAAATGTTGAAAATAAAAAATCAGATTTCAGAAATATCCATAACACTTCCGGAACGTTTTACAGGAAATCCGGAAGAGACAGAAGTGACGGAAAAACTAAAAGCCGCATTTTCGGAAACAGGTTATTCTGTTGAAACATGGAAGGAACTGCTTCCGATGCTTTCAGCATACCTGAAGTTGTCTGACAGCTTTATTTACATCTGGTACGCTGTTGTTTTTATAGCCATGGGTTTTGGTATCGTTAACACGACCCTGATGGCAATATTTGAAAGGATGAGGGAGTTCGGGCTTTTAAAATCCCTGGGCATGAAACCGTGGTGGATTATCAAAGGCGTTCTTTTTGAGTCTTTATTTCTGCTGGTACTGGGTATTATTATTGGAAATATTTTTGGGTTTATCAGTGTTTTCCTGTTATCAAAAAGTGGTATTGACCTGTCGGCCTTTTCTGCCGGTACCGAGATGTGGGGGATGACCCGAATTATCATACCTGAGATTGTTCAAGGCGATGTGATCAGGGCCAACCTGGTCGTATTAATACTTGGGCTGCTGGTCAGCATATATCCGGCTGCCATTGCAGCACGATTTACACCGGTGGAGGCGCTGGCAAAAACATAAATGGAGTCAAATAATGGGTACAGTGGATGTAAAAAATATTAAAAAAACCTACCAGCAGGGAAAGGTGTATGTTCATGCCTTAAATGATGTGAGCCTGTCCATTGAGAAGGGTGATTTTGTTGCCATTGCCGGGCCTTCCGGATCAGGTAAGACAACCATACTCAATATCATCGGCGGACTTGATCTGCCGGATTCAGGCAGTGTGTGTGTGAATGGAAACGTATTTGAAACCATGAGTCAGTCGGAGCTGGCAACCCTGAGACTGCACAAGATCGGGTTTGTATTCCAGGCCTATAACCTGATACCGGTTCTTTCTGCTGCTGAAAATGTTGAATTCGTCATGCTTCTACAGGGTGTTTCGCCATCTGAAAGAAGGGAGCGTGCCAGAGCCATACTGGATGATGTGGGTCTTTCCGGTAAATACGACAGACGACCGGCTGAACTTTCCGGCGGCCAGCAGCAGCGGGTAGCTGTTGGAAGAGCAATCGTATCGAATCCATCTATTGTCCTGGCTGACGAACCCACAGCCAATCTTGACTCCAAAACGGGAGAGGGCCTGCTTGAACTGATGAAAAAGATGAACGAAGAAAAAAAGGTCACCTTTGTTTTCTCCACGCACGATAAAATGGTGATGGATTACGCCCGCAGACTGATATATCTGAAGGATGGGAAAGTGGTAAATGATAATAATAAAGTTCCTGATATTCATTAAATTTCCTCTTGCAGGGTTGTTGTTTTAACGCAGAGCACGCAAAGTGCGCAAAGGGATACTGTATTAATAAAATAATTAACTCTGTATTCTCTGTGTGCTCAAGCGTAGCGGGTGGTAAGATAATAATTTAAACCCACGATGGCTGAATTTACCCAATATGATATTCAATGTTTTGTTAAAAAACGTTCTGTGGTTTTTGGTCGGGACAGTTTTTTTTCTCATCATTATTGCTTCCTTGTCTGAGGCATCCGATTCTACTATAGATACGGATACAGAACTTCCCTGGTACCAACAAATTGACACCCGATGGGGCGGCCATGTTAAGGCCCGCGGTGCCGTCTCATGGCATGATGACCGGACGGCATATGCACTGGTGGACACCGGGCCGTATTATGACGGGCATATTGATTTCAGGCTGAAAAACACAATCTTTTTTTCAGATTGGGGATCGTTTGAAACTCATTACGAAGCTGTGCTGGCCGGTGGGGATACAACAAAAGCGGCGAATGATCTGGAAACCCTGGATCTGTTTCAGGGGAGTGGCCAGGTGTTCAACAGACCTATAAATGATGACCGGCGATTTTTTAATTTTACATCGATCATTGAGGAAGAAGATTATTATACGCTGTATCACCGTCTTGACCGCTTTGTTCTCACGGTGCAGCCCCAGTGGGGTGTCATAAATCTGGGCAGGCAGGCCATGACGTGGGGGAACGGACTGGTGTTCAACCCCATGGATCTTTTTAATCCGTTCGCACCGACCGATATTGAACGGGACTACAAGGTGGGGGATGATATGGCTGCCGTGCAGTTTGCCGCAGGCATGATCGATGATGTTCATATGCTGTATGTGCCCAGGAGAGACAGTGCAACCGGGGAGGTGGAAACCGACCAGTCTTCTTTTGCATCGAAGATGCATGCTACCGCAGGAACCACTGAATTTGATGTCATGTATGCCCGGCACTACCAGGAGGATGTGGCCGGTATCGGGAGCAGGGGATATCTTTTTGATGCGGCATGGCGCATGGATGTGACCTGGTCGACCCTTGACGAATCCCACAGTAATTCATATGTGGCTGTTGTGGCAAATATGGATTATTCATGGGCCTGGTGGCAAAAGAATATGTACGGTTTTATCGAGTTCTATTTTAACAGTCTGGGAAAAGATCAGTATGACATGGCAATCATTGACCCGGATATTTATAAACGCATTGAAAGAGGGGAGATGTTTACGCTGGGGCGGAAATATCTTAGCGGCCATATCCATGTGGAATTACATCCTCTTTTTAACGCCTACATGACGGTAATAAACAATCTGTCTGATCCTTCGGGTATTATTCAGCCAAGAGTGCTGTGGGATGTGGCTGAAAACTTTCTGCTGACTGCAGGTGCCAACGTAAGTTATGGGGCTACAGGCACGGAATTCGGTGGTTTTCCCATACCGGAGACAAATTTTATTGCCGCGCCACCGGCCAGTGTGTTTTTATGGGGGAACTGGTATTTTTGAAATGAATGTCACGAAGGCACAAAAGCAAGAAGAAAAAAATACTTATACAAAATAGTAGTGGGTTCATTAAAAACTAGGCCGCAAAATCCCCCCCGGCCCCCCTTTACGAAAGGGGGGAGTAAAAACGGCTTCCCCTTGAAAAGGAGGGCGTAAAAACGCTTCCCACTTTTGAAAAGGGGGATTGAGGGGGATTTTAAAAATTGAAAGACTTCCTTAAGCCGGAATGTAAGAACACAAGGGCTCTTCCGCCAGATAATCAAGTCGGAGAAGCGGTC
>JAUXDD010000269.1 GCA_030618465.1 Desulfobacteraceae bacterium | reverse complement strand
CCAGTTTTCGGTATGCTTTATCAACTGCTATTTCAGCGACGCCGACTCTGTCCTGTTCACCTGTTCCTATTCCAACGGTAACATTGTCTTTTACATAAATAACGGAATTTGACGTAATTCCAGACTCAACAAGCCAGCCAAAAAGCATATCATCATATTCCCTGTCCGATGGTTCACGAGTTACTTTATAAAGTTTCCCCCTGTATTCACATGCCGCAATTTTTAAACCATTTTTTGAAAGTGCCCGGGGAACAAATGACCATTGTGCAATCAGCCCACCGTCAATCAGGCCTTTAAATTCAACGCATCGCTTCCCCACAAAAGTCCGGAGCTTTTCAATATTGCCGATTCGTATGACCCTGAGATTTTTTTTCTGTGCAAGTATTTCCATGGCACCTTCTTCAAAATCAGGTGCCACAACGACTTCGGCATATTGCTCTGAAACAGCCTGCGCCGTTGGTTTATCAATTGCCCGGTTAAATGCTATACATCCCCCGAAGGCTGCCACACGATCCGCCATATAGGCTTTTGAATAAGCATCCTCAAGAGAATCCGACCGGGCGACGCCACATGGATTGTTGTGTTTGACGATCACAACCGTTGGTTTGTCTTCAAAATACCTTAATATATTCAAGGCATTGTCTGCATCGGTCAGGTTGGTTTTCCCCGGATGCTTTCCGGACTGAAGAAGCTCAATATCAGAGACCAGGTACTGGCCTGGCTGGATGGTTTCTGTTTCTCCCAGAATCAGGTTCCCGTTTACAAGTCTGTATAAGGCCGCTTCCTGCCCGGGATTTTCGCCGTACCGTAATCCCTTTTTGATATTCTCAATTGTCCAGACCACTTTTTCATAAAAAAGAGTCTGCCGTTTATCATTCTCAATAAAACTGATCTCCATTTCAGATGGGAAATGGTCATCCATGATTGTTTTATACATTTTCTTCAAATCTTCCGCCATTTTATTAATCCCCCTGGATTTTAACATGATTGTGAATTTCTAAAGCGCGTAACAGCTGTTCAAATCTTCAATATCTCTTGATTTCAGAAAATCTGCAATCGTACGATCATAAACGGCTGTATGGTCAAATGCTTTCCGGGCCAGTTTGAATCTCAGGTCAAGGGAAGTCATCCCGTTGTTTTCTTTTGTCTGAGAAATAATCATATCATAATCAGACGGATCAACAACCGATGCCACACGGATAAAATTTTTTGCTGACGCCCGTATCATACAGGGACCGCCAATATCAATATTCCCCCTGGCCTGTTCGGGAGTCACCCCTTCTTTTGATATGGTTTCCCTGAACGGATAAAGGTTAACAATGACCATATCAATGGGAACCGCTTCCGTCCGTTTCAGATCCTGTGCATGGGAATCATTGTACGTTTCGGTTAAAAGCCCGAGGTAAATTTTAAAATCCAGCGTTTTTACAAGCCCGCCCTGGGTTTCAGGCTGACCTGTATAATCCGATACCTGCGTAAGAACGGACCCGGCCCTCTCCCCGAGAATCTCCCCGATTTTTTTAAATGTACCGCCTGTTGAAAAAATGGTTATATCAGGATTAATATCAACTATTTGTGGAATAAAATAGTCCAGCCTGCTTTTGTCAGAAACACTGACAAGTATATTTTTCACTTTTACCAGATCATCAATTTTTTCAACAATATTGATCCCCATGCGCCTCACCTTTCTCCTTTATATTCGTCTAAAAATTGTTCAAAAAATGTTTCCATAAAGGCATGACGGTCATCAGCAATCCGTCGACCTTCCTTTGTCATAATATTGTCCCTGATCCGACTGAGCTTTACCTTATATTCCCTGTAGCCGGTATCATTCTTTGAATAGGATAGTGCATCTTCAGCATCCATATACGGATTATGAAGCATGGCTCCCAGTTCACCGGCAAAAAGGTATGCCCGGGCAACACCGATAGCGCCAATGGCATCCAGTTTATCGGCATCATACAGCACTTTTGCTTCAATTGTCTCAGGCACCTGATTTTCCCTGAACCGGTGGGATCTTACACAGTGAACTATATTTTCTTTCTGCACGTCAGAAAACGGAAGATCCAGGACAATGCCGGCTGCCATCTCAGCTCCTTTTTCTGCATGACATACCCTGCCGTTTGATCTGTCCTGCCAGCACCTGCCAATATCGTGAAGATAGGCGGCAACAACCAATACGTTCATGTCTGCACCTTCCAACGGCCCGATCTTTTTGCATAATCCGCAAACCCTTGACGTGTGTTCCCAGTCATGGCTCCCACGAGCCCCTTCAAACAATTCTCTGGCAATATTTTTAACCTGATTTCCCAGAGAAGCCACCCCATACATCCCTGCACTGTTTTTCACACATTCACCCGCGGCAGTATCCATATATTGAGCTCTTATCATCCCGGTTTACAATGTTCAGTGTATGCACCCGTCCCAATTACATTTATAATTTTCCCGTTATATAATAATTTTTTAATATATCCACAATAGTTGAATGAAGGATAATGACTTTTTTATAAAATAATCCCCAAACAGTATTTGAAGTTGAATTTTCATTGTTTTTTCTTGATTTTCATCTTCGTCCCCATTAAATACAGAAACAACCTGATCGACAATTACAGTCTGGAATGACAATATCGCAAATATAAGTCTCCCACAAAAGGATTTTTTATGATTAACGTTAAAATGACCCTGTTTGCAATTCTACTGCTCACATGTACCTGTATAGGAATTTCTGAAGGTGAATCACTTCAAATCGAGATTAATGCCAATTCATCAGATGTGGAAGGAAAAGTATTTTCCCAATACCAGGTATATGATGCCTCGCTTAATATCGGAGCCGGCTTTCTTCATAGTAGTAATGATTACTGGATCTCAAACTTAAGCATTGCAATTATGGATGAAATTTTCATATCTGCTTTAACCCTCGGTGTTGGTTTTGACAGTTCTTTTGGTGAGATAGAGATCGGGGATAAGGATTATGATCTACTGGCTCTTGGTTTCCTTGTAACCGGCCAATACGATTTCCGAAGAATATCCTCTGTTCTGTCCATACCTGTTTGCACTTATACAAGTTTCTCATTCTCACCCGATCCTCTTGGATTTAAAGATACAACGAAATATATTAAATTTACATTTGGAATCGACACTTATATCGTAACCAATGCAGCCATAACCGCTGGATACAGGTATATAGAAGCCAGTTTTGACATTGATCCCGGTGAATTAAAAAGATCTGAGCATGCGGTATTTTTTGGGTGTAAGTTAATATTCTGAAATAATATTTTTCAGTGATAAAAATATTTCCGGTGCTTTATACTGACGATAAAAGATTCCATAAAATTTTATGAAAAACCCGGATTATTATTTTCTCAGATAATGCGATTTGTCACACAGGTTAATATTTGTATACCATGCGTGCACAATTGTATACTATCCTGAACAAAATCAATCTCCTTTTAAATTCTTCTGGATTATTTCTATATTCGTATCTATTCAGGAGGCAATGCCATTAACTCAGGCCCTTTTTTCCAGAAATGATATCA
>JAUXDD010000127.1 GCA_030618465.1 Desulfobacteraceae bacterium | reverse complement strand
TTTCTCACCAGATCATATGGCGCTTCATGATTATTCAGGCCGTTCGCCTTGATTTTTACCGTATGGTTGTCATATTCAACCTTTGCTCCCAGATGCTCGAGAAGCTGAAGTATACTGTGGATATCTCTTAAATCAGGAACATTATGGTATGTACATACCCCGTCGGTGAGAAGTGATGATACAAGAATAGGAAGCGCGGCATTTTTTGCGCCGCTTATTTCAACTTCACCGTGAAGGCGTTGACCACCCTCCATAACAATTTTATCCATTATTACCTCGTGTAAAGAGTTGATTGCAGGTTATTTGAAAAATGTTCCTGTGTCCTGTAGGAAATGCCGTTTCCTTAACGAAATTTTGAAAAACACCTTAAGGAAACGGCATTGAGTCTATAGTACATATAATTCACGTCGGCAAGGAGTTTTGTATAACAGGAAAACTTCCATATCTAAAAAACATTTTTCTTATAATAACGAATTTTTGGGTGCTAAATTGTATTGAATATAATAATTAAAATCAGTAGGTTGGGTTAAGCCACCGTTGAATGTCGGGTTGCGCCTGTTCATCGTATGCGGCATATAAAAACTGCTATAATTGTTTTTGCGTAACCCAACAATGACCGTTGACTTAACCCAACCTGAAAATTTATACCGTTTGGCAAATTAAAAAACTTGAGATTAAGTAATATTTTCGATAAAAGATTTAAGGCATACCGAATCAGCAATCCAACATGAGGCGATAAATGGCAGCGTACTTTATAAGGCGTTTTCTTCTGATTATTCCAACGTTTCTGGGTATCACCATTATGGTGTTTGTTATTACCCGATTTGTACCGGGTGGTCCCATTGAACGAATGATAGCCCAGGCCCAGCAGATGCAGCAATCCGGTATGGGAAGAACATCCGGAATGGCCTCCAGTGATCAGAACCAGCCCCTGTCCGAAGAACAGATTAATCAGCTGAAACAATATTACGGTTTTGACAAGCCGATTCTTGTCAGCTATTTCCTCTGGCTTGGAAAAGTAATGAAAGGAGACCTGGGAATGTCCACCCGGTATTATGATCCTGTCTGGGATATGATCAAAGAACGAATTCCCATTTCACTTTATTTCGGGGTGATCACAATGCTCCTTGTTTATGGTGTATGCATTCCTTTAGGTATTGCCAAGGCAGTTAACCATAAAAGTGTATTTGACAATGTATCTTCCGTTATTGTTTTTATCGGATATGCGATTCCCGGTTGGGTTGTTGGTATTTTATCTCTGGTTTTATTTGCATCTTACTGGGAGATATTTCCCCTTGGCGGAATGGTCGGAGATAATTTTGAAGATTTTACAATATTTCGTAAAGTGCTTGATATCCTCTGGCACACCCTTTTGCCGCTGACCGCATATATGGCCGGATCATTTACAGTAATGACATTTTTAATGAAAAACACGTTAATGGATGACCTTGCTTCAGACTATGTGCGTACGGCAATTGCAAAAGGGATCCCTTTTAAAAAGGCAGTGTACCGTCATGCATTAAGAAACAGCCTTATTCCTCTTGCCACCCATTTTGGAAACAACATTTCAATTATACTGATGGGATCATTTCTTATAGAAAAAGTTTTCAATATTAACGGTATGGGCCTGCTCGGTTATGAATCGGTTGTTGAACGGGACTATCCGGTTGTCATGGGTATTCTTGTTATATCGTCTTTACTTTTTATGATTGGTAATATTTTGTCTGACATCTGTGTTGCGATAGTTGATCCCAGGGTACAGTTTAATTAACCGATGATGAATCTAAATCCCTTAACATTAAAAAAAATTAACCGTTTTAAATCAATTAAGCGGGGTTACTATTCCTTTATCATTTTTATCCTGATGATCGGCATTTCCCTGTTTGCCGAACTGATAGTCAATAAACGGGCAATTGTAGTGAAGCATGAAGGAACATATTATTTTCCTACCTATGGGGATATGATACCCGGAACAAAATTCGGGCTGGATTATGATTACGAAACCGATTATCGGAAGCTGAAAACATATTTTAAAAAACAGCGAAAGGGCAACTGGATTCTCATGCCTGCTGTGCCCTATGATGCATTTGAGAATGATTTGCGCGTTGACCAGTATCCTCCGTTTCCGCCATCAATAAAGGATCGACACTTTCTGGGTACCGATACAGTGGGTAGGGACATTGTTGCCAGACTTGTCTATGGTTTCAGGTACGCCATATTCTTCTCATTGATACTTCTTGCAGTCAATTATACCATTGGTGTCAGTATCGGCAGTGCCATGGGATTCCAGGGTGGAAAGTTTGATCTGTTTTTTCAGCGAATTGTTGAAATCTGGTCAAATGTCCCATTTCTTTATGTGATCATCATCATTTCGTCTATTGTTGTACCTAGCTTTTTCATGCTGATCGTTATCATGTCTTTTTTTGGATGGATGAGCATGACATGGACAATGAGAACCATAACCTATAAAGAAAAAGCCAGAGAGTATGTACTGGCAGCCAGGGCAATGGGGGCATCCACATCACGAATAATTTTCAGGCACATAATCCCCAATACGGTTGCCATTATTGTTACCTTTGCACCGTTTTCAATTTCAGGGGGGATCGTTTCCCTGACGTCACTTGATTATCTGGGGTTCGGACTGCCGCCACCCACCCCCAGCTGGGGGGAGCTGCTTCACCAGGGGTGGTCCAACATGGATGCGTGGTGGATTGCCGGATCGGTTGTAGTTGCCATGGTGGTTACCCTGCTTACAGTTACATTTATCGGGGAAGCGGTTCGGGAGGCATTTGATCCCAAAATGCATACGACTTATGAATAACATCAACTTCTGTATATGAAAGGGAGTGCTTTAATGACGGTAAAACGTATAATGAATAACCTGTTTAACATTAGAATCCTCTTTGCAGGAATGGTTATTGTTTGTCTTGTGCTGTCCGGATGCGGAGAAAGTGAACATAATGAAAAAACCGGGATTCAGTCTGTACCTGAAAAACAAATTAATAAACAGACGGACTCAATAGCAGATATACCCAAAGAAACACTTCCGGTAGGCATTAAATGGATAACAAATGAGGCAGATCCGGTATTTGCATCCCCGGAAGCAGAAAAAGGAGGCACATTTCGCTCATCAATTATGAGCTTCCCGCTTACCTTTCGTGTTGTGGGCCCGGATTCAAACAGTAGTTTCAGAAGTGCTATTTTAAGCAACCAGCTCGGACTCATCGGTATTCATCCCAATACGGAACATATTATTCCGGAATTAGCCACCCACTGGGCATTTGATGACGATAAAAAGACCATGTATTTTAAACTGAATAAAAACGCCCGATGGTCTGACAACATGCCGGTAACAGCAGGTGATTTTGTCTATACACTGGAATTTATGCGCTCAAAGCATATTGTCGCGCCCTGGTATAATGACTACTATACTCAGGAAATTAAAAAAATAATCGTATATGACGACCATACACTTGCCGTTGTTGCAGCCAAGGCCCAGCCGGATCTTCATTTGAGAGTCGGCATCAGTCCGATGCCGGGACATTACTACGGGAAACCGGATAAAGAGTTTGTAGGTAAATATAACTGGAAAATAGTACCCAATACAGGCCCCTATCAGATATCTGATTTCAAGAAGGGCAAATATATAAAATTCAAACGAAAAAGGGACTGGTGGGCAAAAGATCTTCGATATTTCAAGAATCGCTTTAATGTGAATACCGTAATTTTCAATGTTATTCGAGACTACAACATGCTCTGGGAATATTTTAAAAAAGGGAAAGAAGATATTTTCAGCATAACCATACCAAAATACTGGCATGTAAAAACAAAAATTCCTATAGTGAAAAACGGGTATGTTCACAGGATATGGTTTTTTAATGATACCCAGCGCTCGGCACAGGGGATGTGGCTGAATCAGGACAAGGAAATATTTAAGGATAAAAATATCCGGTATGCCTTTGCCCATGCAATGAATATTAACAAAGTCATTGAAAAAGTGCTTCGAAACGATTATTTCAGGCTGGAGCATGGCTTTATGGGATATGGACGGTATTCGAATAAGCAGATTAAAGCCAGGCGATTTGATTTGGATAGGGTTAAACAGTACATGAAGGCGTCCGATTGGAAAAGGGGTACTGACGGAATCTGGGTAAAAAACGGGAAACGGTTTTCAGTTGAAGTATCTTACCATTTTGAAGAACACACGCCGCGCCTTGTCGTATTAAAAGAGGAAGCCAAAAAAGCGGGAGTTGAGCTGAAACTTTTGAAACTGGATGCTTCTGCTGCCTACAAAAAAGTTCTGGAGAAAAAACATGATGTGGCCTGGATGGGATGGAGTACGTCGCTTCGCCCCCAGTACTGGGAACATTATCATTCAATAAATGCTCACAAGCCCCAGACAAACAACATTACCAATACTGATGATCCGGAAATGGACACACTTATTGATGCCTTCAGAAATTCTCTGGACGAAGAAGAGCGGATTGAACTCTCTCATAAAATCCAGATGAAAATTCACGAAATCGGGGCTTTTATTCCTACCTTCATGGTATCTTATGTCCGTCAGGCATACTGGCGCTGGTGGAAACTGCCGGATGTGCCCGGAACAAAAATGTCAGACAGCCTGTTTGATCCGTTCGGAAGCGGAACCGGCGGCCTGTTCTGGTTTGACCAGGATGTCTATGATAATACAAAAAAAGCAATGAAGAAAAAAGAAACGTTTGAACCGGTTACAATCATTGATGAAACATATTCAATCAGGAAATGTAAACCTTGAGTAAAACATCCATTCTGGAAATAAAAAACCTGGTTACTTCATTTGATACTGAAAACGGCAGGATTCGTGCGGTTGATGATGTGAGTTTCAATGTAAAAAAGGGGGCAACCCTTGGTATTGTCGGGGAATCAGGATGCGGAAAAAGTGTGACGGCCTTTTCCATCATGCGACTTCTGCCACAGCCCAGCGGGGTGATTGAGCAGGGAAAAATCCTTTTTGATGATATGGACATCGTCCGGCTTCCTGCTGATAAAATGCATGAGATTCGAGGGAACCGGATTTCGATAATATTCCAGGAGCCCATGACCGCATTAAATCCTGTATATAGAATTGGGAAACAGCTGGGCGAAGTCTTCACACTCCATTTTCCCGAAATGACAGACGCGGAAATTCATTCTGAATCTGTTAACCTCCTCCACAAGGTGGGAATGCCTGAGCCGGATAAACGATTGACAGAATACCCCCACCAAATTTCTGGCGGAATGCGCCAGAGGGTAATGATTTCCATGGCCCTTGCCTGTAAGCCGGACATATTGATTGCAGATGAGCCCACGACGGCACTTGATGTCACCATCCAGGCACAGGTATTGGAATTGATAACCAGGTTACAACGTGAAACCGGTATGTCCGTTATTTTTATCACCCATGATCTTGGCGTGATTGCGGAGATGTGTGATGATGTGGTGGTCATGTATGCCGGAAAAATTGCTGAAAAAGCACCCGTGGAGGAACTGTTTAAAAATCCCGGCCACCCTTATACCAGGGGTCTCCTTTCATCCATACCCAGACTGGAGAATCCAGGGAAAATCAAACTCAGTATTATCAAAGGCATGGTGCCGTCACTGTATGAGCTGCCTGACGGGTGTCGCTTTCAAAACAGATGCCCTGATGCAGAGGATATTTGTAAAACCCGTATTCCGGAGATGAAAAAAGTAGGGGATAATCATTTTGCAGCATGTCATTTTCCAGGCAAAATTCCGTCCCCGGCATTCAAACCACTCCAGGCAAACGATCTGAAAGTTGATCCGCCTGTTAACAAAACCCGGGAATCGGAAAATTTTCTAACCGTATCCCATCTGAAAATGCACTTTCCGATTTACGGTGGGATATTCCGGCGTAAAGTGGGGAATGTATATGCGGTTGATGATGTTTCGCTTACTATTAAATCCAGTGAAACAGTGGGCCTGGTTGGAGAATCAGGATGCGGTAAAACAACATTGGGTCGCACGATTGTCCGGCTTTATAAACCAACAGATGGTAATATTTATTTTGGCCGAAAAAATATTACCCGGTTGAGACAAAAAGAATTACGTGATTACAGACGAAATATGCAGATGATTTTCCAGGACCCGTTTGAGTCTCTGAATTCACGCCATACAGTCGGTGATATCCTTGAAGAACCCTTTATAATACATAATGTCGGCACACCTGATGAACGAAAAGAAGAGGTTAAAACGCTTCTTTACAAGGTGGGGCTCCCTGAACATGCAGCCACTCGCTTTCCCCATGAATTTTCCGGCGGCCAGCGCCAGCGAATCGGGATTGCACGAGCTATCGCTTTAAAGCCAGATCTGATCATCTGTGACGAACCGGTTTCAGCACTCGATGTATCCATTCAATCCCAGATACTGAATCTGCTGATGGATCTGCAGAAGGAAATGAATCTGTCATATCTGTTTATTGCCCACGACCTTGCCGTGGTAAAGCATATCTCGGATCGCATTGCCGTTATGTACCTGGGAAAAATTGTTGAATTTACAGATGCAGATACAATTTACAAAAAACCGCTTCATCCCTATACACGGGCGCTGATATCGGCAATCCCCATCCCTGATCCGTGCATAAAAGGTGAAAAACAGGTATTAACCGGTGATGTCCCCTCCCCTGTCAACCCGCCGGCAGGATGCAGTTTTCACACCCGGTGTCCGGTTGCTATTGATAAATGCAGAAGTGAACAACCATTGTTATTGCCGGTACCGGGCACAGCCGGGACGGAGCATCTTGTTTCCTGTCATCTTGTTTGATGAACCAAAGTTTTTTGAATTTTTCATGTAAAAAGATTCTATCCCTTTGCGCTGTTAATTTTATTATCACCCCACATAAATCGAAATCACATCATTCCTGGCATTGACATGCTGAATTTTTACATGGATGAAGTCTTTTGGTTTCAGGTTAACCCCGCCAGAAAGAGGCATCGTGCACTCAAGCATATATTCCGGGAGCAATATAACATAATTGTTTCGCTTTTTATCAAGAACAATCGCCTCTTCCACAGAACCGATTTTTTTTTCCAGGTATTTCAATATCCAGTACCGCTTTCGCATAAACTGTATCCTGCCGATATCACGCATGGGTTGTTCAAGTATCTGTATAAAATAATCAATTTCATCTTTTGTATACGATTTTTCAAGACCGAGCACCGACCTGACCTGGCGCTGGGTGGCAAGATCAAAAAACTTTCTGATGGGAGAAGTGGCGGTAATATAAGCGTTCAATCCAAGTCCTGAATGATGTTCCGGTTTGTGGTCAAGTATACCGCGACTGAGCATTTTGCGTTGAACACAGTACTCAAACAGGGTTCCATTTTCATCTTTTATAAGACGGTTTTTGGGAGGCGGTTGTGAACGAAAGATTGCCGGCGTATCATTTTCTGTAAGGAATCGTGCCATCAACCAGTTGGCCAGGATCATCATTTCGGCAACCATCATTCTGCCGGGGCTTTCACGATCATATCGATTTATGATGATGGTAGCATCATCATCGATGACAATACCAATTTCAGGCAGGGTTATCTGAATGGCACCGGAATTGAGCCGAAAACTGCGAAAATGACCGGCAAGCACATGAAGGTTTTTTATATTTTCATCATCTTTAACCATCTGATCAATTTCAGTATATGTAAGCTGATGCTTCACTTTGATCAGACTCGGAAAAATGTCAACATCCTTTACTTTGGCAAAAGCGTTGAGTAAAATAGAAATTGTAATCGCCGGTCTTATTTGACCGGCTATAAGGCTGCACAGGTTTTCAGAAAGATCCGTCGGCAGCATTGAAATTTTCCGGTCTGGTGTATAAATTGAACTAACCCTTGACAGGGCTTCCCTGTCAAACAAATCCCCTTTTTTTACAAAATGCCCCACATCAACAATGTGTATTCCAATCCTGTAATCATTCCCTTCTTTTTCAATGCTTATTGCATCGTCATAATCAAGCGTTCCCTCCCCATCAATCGTCATTACCGGAAGTTGGGTAAGGTCTTTACGACTCGTATCCTCTATGGTTATTCCATTTCCGGATACAAGTGTTTTAGCACGTGCATTTATGTCGTTGGAAAAAGACGCTGGAATTTCAAAACGTATCATGTCAAGGTTTTCATTCTGATCCCACACACCCAGTTTAACAAAAAGTCCAAACAGTTTATCGTGGCGATCAACGCCGGCTCCGGAAAGAATAGCTTTTGCAAGGGACGGATCTGTACTATCTTTTTCAAACAGGTAATAGGATGTTAAAATCTCAATAATCCCGGGTGTACCTTTATCATTCCCCGGTTTTGCATTTTTTAATACTTTTTTTAACCAGTCTCCGCCTTCTTTAATTAAACGCTCTTTACGTTCCGTTTCCTTTTTCTGTGTAATTATTTTCTCTATCTGTTTTTCAGAATTGGGCGTAAAACTGTCACGACTGAATTTAAAATATATCCTGTCATTAAAAAATGCACGGATGACAGCAGATTCATGGTCTCCTGTTGCAGCTTCTGAAAAGCATAAGCCGGTCATTGTTGACAGATCAACCGTGACACCTTCAGGGCATAACACTTCCCACAGCTCTTTTACATCAATTTGATGCATAAGCAGTATACGTCTGTCAGCAGTTTCTTTGAGGGATTCAACCATACTATCCCTGCCGGAAGTGAGGTTCAGGCGGTCATTTGATATATGGGACAGGCGACTTTCAGAGAGATTGACTTCACGTTTGTTGCCGGTGAGAATACGAAGCTTTTTGTTTTTGACCTCCAGGATAACTGCGCATGTTATCCTTTGACGATCGATAAATTCAACTATATTTCC
>JAUXDD010000266.1 GCA_030618465.1 Desulfobacteraceae bacterium | reverse complement strand
ACCGATATACTTGGTGGTATCGGCTATATTCTCGGGCTTATTGGAATCGGTACCTATTTTAATTATCGAAAAAAAGGGCGGATGAGTAAATAATCCATGATTGAAGAACCTTTTGCAGTGGGCAATACATACATATACACGCTTGATCCACGGGTCAGGATTGTTTTTGCCGTGGTATTTTCGTTTGTCACTGCACTTTCAAACCGTTTTCCTGTTTTGATTGCCGCTTTATTTATTTCAATCCTCCTGGTCAGTACAGGCCGGTTGAAGGTGCGAGATGTCCTGAAACGTCTTTTTGTTGTTTTCTGGTTTTTGCTGCTTATATGGGCGATACTCCCCCTCACTTTTGAAGGTGAACCACTCTATCAAGCCGGGCCGATCACATTTACCCGACCCGGTGTAATCATGGCGGCACAGATTTCCATCAAGTCTACAGCGATACTGCTTGTATTCATGGCGTTGATTGCAACGATGACCGTCGTCACGCTTGGCCATTCCTTAAATCGACTTTATGTTCCCGATAAACTGGTTCACCTGATGCTGATGACATACAGATATATATTTGTGATTGAGCAGGAATACCGACGGCTTTTCACTGCAATAAAAATACGGGGATTTCGTTCAAAAACCAATATGCATTCCTATAAGACCTATGCGTATTTAATCGGCATGCTTTTTGTGCGGGCATCCACACGGGCGGAACGCGTCCATCAGGCCATGCTCTGCCGCGGATTCAGGGGCCGGTTTTATACGCTTGACATTTTTAAATCCACCGGACGGAATCAGACATTTGTGCTGGTAATGACAATAATAATAGTATGCCTGATCATTGGGGAATACAATCTGTTATGAATAATAAACAACAGATCATCAATCTTGAAGGTATCACTTTCAGATATCCAGGTGCCAGGGAAAATGTCATTGACAACCTTGATTTGAAATTTTTCAGCGGAAGTCGAATTGGCCTGATTGCCCCCAACGGGAGCGGCAAAACAACCCTGTTTCATATTATCATGGGGCTTTTAAAGCCCGATGCCGGGCGTATTGAGATTTTCGGTCAGCCGGTGAGCCGGGAAAAAGATTTTGAGAAAGTCCGCAGGCGGATCGGTCTTCTTTTTCAGGATGCCGATGATCAGCTGTTCAGTCCCACCGTACTTGAGGATGTGGCATTTGGCCCTTTGAATCTGGGGAAATCAAAGGAAGAGGCCATTGATATCTCACGAAAAACCCTGGCGTTTCTTGGCCTTTCTGATTTTGAGGAACGAATAACCTTCAAACTGTCAGGCGGTGAAAAAAGGCTGGTGTCATTGGCAACCGTTTTATCCATGGAACCTGAAGTGCTTCTTCTGGATGAACCGACGACCGGACTGGATAATCATACACGGGAAAAGCTGATTGAGGCACTCAACAGCCTTGACCTTGCCTATATCGTGATATCACATGAATATGATTTTGTTAATGCTGTGGCCCCGGAAATTTACAAAATGGAAAACGGACAGATTTTTCATGATGAAGAACTTCAAATCCATATACATGAGCATGTGCATCGATACGGGAGAGAGCCCCACAAGCATGGCTAATCGGTCAGCCTGTTTGCCGGTTTTAACGGTCAAACTGGATAATTGACAAATAGATAGAATATACGGTTAAAAAAACTTGACATTTATTTTTGATTATATAGTAATGGAAAATATCAGACACGAAGTCTGGGCCAGGGCAAGAAGTCCACGATAAAACAATTATAAAAATTTAACAAAAAAAACGAAACCGCAAACACAATGGTATTAAGAAAATACCGGATGTTCATGCGGTTTTTTGTTTTCATGGAGGATGTTATGAAAAAAAAGTATTTAGTTGGTGTCGCATTGGTAATTACTTTGATGTTTAGTCCGGGTTTGTCTCCTACGGCAATGGCACATTTCGGAATGATTATCCCGTCAGACTCAATGGTAATGCAGGACGACAACAGAACAATCAACTTAAAACTATCTTTTTCCCATCCATTTGAAATTATTGGAATGGAACTGGTAAAGCCCAAAGTATTTGGTGTGGTTGCAAACGGGAAAGAAAGTGACCTTCTCGGCAAATTAAAGCAGGCCCGGGTAATGGATCATACAGCCTGGGAGATTAAGTACAAGGTGAAACGACCTGGGAATTATGTGTTTTACATGGAGCCGACCCCGTACTGGGAGCCTGCCGAAGACTGCTTCATCGTCCACTTGACAAAAACGGTTGTTACCGCTTTTGGTGATGATGAAGGATGGGATGAGGAAATTGGACTGAAAACAGAGATCGTTCCCCTTTCAAAGCCTTTTGGACTTTATGCCGGCAATGTTTTTCAGGGTATCGTTAAAAAGGATGGGCAACCGGTTCCCTATGCTGAAGTGGAAGTGGAATATTTCAACGACAGGAAAAAATTCCATGCTCCCACCGATTACATGGTAACACAAACAATCAAGGCAGATAAGAACGGCGTCTTTACATATGCTGCTCCTAAAGCCGGCTGGTGGGGGTTTGCCGCGTTAAGTGAAGCCGATTACAAAATAAAACATGATGGTGTTGATAAAGGTGTAGAAATTGGAGCGGTGATCTGGGTCCGGTTTCATGAAATGAAATGAGTCAGTTGCGTCTATTAGCCCGTTTGCCGATTTATTACCATTAAAACCGATTATATTAAATTCGTAGGGGCAGACCTGTGTGTCTGCCCTGGGCGTTCTGCGTTGACGTTTGTATATCCAAATAGATGGCATGTCAGGTGTTAATTGAATTTATGAACATTTAATGCGTTGTTTGAACATCAAAACATGCCCACTAAAATTCGATGTGATCAGAAAAATTCAAAAGGATAAAAAAATGAAAAAGAGAAATCTATATATAGAATATTCAATTTTTTTTACGATAGTGCTTGCAGGTATAAATATCCATGCTGAAGAAAATGAAGCCCTCCTGCAAAACATCGTCATTAGCGGTACTGTGGAAGTTGAAGCAGGATTTGTCAATAGTGACATTACAGGTGATGACACCAGTGATATTGTACTTTCCACTGTTGAATTAGGAGTGGATGCAATGGTTGTCGGTCCGGCATCCGGTCATGTGCTTTTCCTTTACGAGGAAGACGATACCCCTCTGGATGTTGATGAAGGATATATAATGATTTCGGATAAGGACAAATGCCCGGCGTATATGCAGGTCGGTCTCATGTATGTGCCTTTTGGAAATTTTGAAACCAACATGGTATCTGATCCGTTGACGCTGGAACTGGCTGAAACCCGTGAGAGCGCCATTCTGGTTGGTATGGATTTGTCAGGGATGTATGGGCGTGTATATGCATTTAACGGTGATGTGGATGAATATGGGGAAGACGACAAGATACAGAGTTATGGTGTTGCATTAGGGTATGCGATTGTAGCGGATGCCATTGCCGTGGACGCCGGCATAGGATGGACCAGCAATATGTTTGATTCAGATGCCATCGGGGATTATATGGACGACAAAAGTGCCATAATAAATGACGCCATTCCAGGATTTGCCGTTCATGCTGTAGCCTGTTTTGAGCCATTTGTATTGATCTGTGAATATGTTGCCGC
>JAUXDD010000003.1 GCA_030618465.1 Desulfobacteraceae bacterium | reverse complement strand
TCAGTCTATTATATCCCCCTCCCCTTAATCCCCTCCCGCCGGGGGCGGGGAAATCGGACTTACAAATAACTCATTTTCAAAATGCAATAAAATTAATAAGTTATTTGTTACCATAGGTGGCACTAAGCGCCCTTAATCAGCTTTTTACGAGTTCATCAAACTTCCCCCCTCGTAAAAGAGAGGAGTAAAACTTCCCCCTTTGAAAAGGGGGATCGAGGGGGATTTTATGATTGACAGAAATCCTTAAGTTAACGATATTAAGTACCCCCGTGAATGAATACCAGGTCTGGTTGCAGCAAATGTTCTGTTCAGAAGGCAAAGCCTGCTGAACTCTGATCTTGCCCTTGTGGCAAGGGTTTTTGTGATAGACTAAAATATGTATGGCAGCGGAGAATAATGTGGCGGATATAAAAGAACTGGCGGATCTCATGAGGGAACTGGAGGGCATGATTGACACCTGCACGCGGTGCGGTGCCTGCCAGGCAGTTTGCCCGGTGTTTGAGCAGACAGGAAATGAGGCGGATGTGGCGCGGGGAAAACTGGCCCTTCTGGAAGGTGTTCTGCAGGAGGTGTTTAAGAAACCAGGGGGAGTGGCAGAACGCCTCGATCGGTGCCTGTTATGCGGATCCTGTGAGGCTACCTGCTCCGGAGGTGTCAAGATTCAGGAAATATTTATCAGGGCAAGGGCTATTATCACCGGTTTTACAGGACTTTCATCAACTCAAAAGTTCATGCTGAGGCAAATTCTTGCCCGGCCTGAACTGTTTGACCGGGTATTTGAATGGCTGGGACGATTTCAAAAGTTTTTTTTAAAACCGCTGGACAATCTTCCGGGGACTTCCTGCCCCAGGCTTGTATCACCGCTGCTCACGGATCGCCATGTGAGACCGCCGGCTTTAAAACCGTTTCACCGGATGGTTCCATCTCTGGACACATCGCCGGGCAGTTCGGGTAAAAAGGCGGCTTTTTTTGTGGGATGCCTGATTGACAAACTGTATCCGAATATTGCCAGAGACACGGTCGATGTGCTGACTCATCACGGCGTTGGGATTTATTTGCCGGACAACCAGGGCTGTTGCGGTATTCCTGCAATCTCCGCGGGAGACCCGGAAACATTTGAAACCCTTGTAAGGCATAACATTGAGCGATTTGATCCTGGTAAATTTGATTTTCTGGTGACTGCCTGCGCCACATGCACGTATACAATAAAGAAGATATGGCCCATGATGATGAAGACCGGGTCTGATGATCTGAACACAAAAATGAGTGAAATTGTAGAAAAGACAATGGATATTAATTGGTTTCTGATTCATGAAATCGGAATAGAAATGGACGACTGCCCGCAGGATCAAGGTGATATCTGTGTCACTTACCATGATCCCTGTCACCTGAAAAAAAGCCTGGATGTTTCAGAAGAACCGAGAGCCCTGTTAAAAGCCAACCCGGCATACCGGTATGTTGAGATGCCGGAGGCTGACAGATGCTGCGGGCTCGGGGGGAGTTTTAATCTGAAGCACTATGACCTGTCAGAAGCCATTGGAAAACAAAAAATTGAAGCCATTAGATCTACCGGATGTTCTGTTGTCACTACCGGCTGCCCGGCATGTATGTTTCAACTGTCAGATATGCTGTCGAAATCAAATGATCCGGTTTCAGTGAAACATCCGGTTGAACTGTATGCGGAAAAACTCAAAGACTCCATGACATATGGAGAATAAAATGATATATAATATGAGTCCGGTGTCTTTGTTGTCCCCGTGTGGCAGGACTGATCGCCGGTAATTTTTCTTAAAAAGTGTTTGATGAATATTGATGAAAGAATTGATGGCTAAAAAGGAATCCGCACATGTTCGGGAGTTCTGCGGCCGGGAAAACGGTACCAGATATGCGGGGACTCATCTTCTTGTTGAAATCTGGCAGTGCCGCCATCTAACCGATGAGAACCGGATTCGCAGTATTCTGATTAAAATGGTAGAGGCATGTGGGGCAACCATGCTCAATATCGATCTGCACGTTTTTTCACCAAACGGCGGGATTTCCGGAGTTGCGGTTTTAAAAGAATCCCACATCAATATTCATACCTGGCCGGAATATAACTATGCAGCCGTAGATATTTTTGTCTGCGGTTCCATCAATCCCCGACATGTCCTCCCTGTACTCGAAACTGAATTTCAGGCCGGCAAAATAGAATACCAGGAAATCAAACGCGGGATTTTGCCATGAAAAGGAGTATGACCAACCAATTAATAAAATTAACAAAAGCTTTCATAATTTGACATAGCGCCCGGTATCGGTTATAATTTATTCAAAATAACAAAATAACGCAAAACAGGATACACAAGTTACTGCCCAATTCCGGATAATTTCACATTAGATATTTTAAAGCGGACGCGAAAGCAAATAAAAGCCTGTGTAGATTTAAAAACTGACTTATGGCAAATAGAAAGCGACCAGATCCGGATCAAACGGGTCTTATTAAACCTGTTCATCAATACTGCCGGCGTGATGCACGAAGGCGGAGATCTTTCCATTATTCTTCAAAACAGAAAATATCATTTTTTTAGACCATTTTACGAAACTTAATAATACAGAACCAGGCAGATTAAGAGAAGTGACTTGATATTGCTTAAACCATGAAAAAATCTAAGAAAATAATAAATAAAATTAAAAATTTTAAAAAACTGCCCAGCCTTCCGCAGGTCCTGCTAAAGCTTATTGATACCTGCAATAGCGATGATCCTGACCTTAAAAAAGTTTCTAAAATTATTTCACAGGACCCATCCCTCAGTGTCAAAGTGCTTCAGCTTGTCAATTCAGCCTATATGGGGCTGCGATCCAAAATATACAGTATAGAAAAAGCAACCGTATACCTGGGGCTTGATGCGATTATGACGATCGCCATCAGTGCTTCTGTCCAGAAAGCATTCAGTCCGTCATCGAACAAAACATCCGCTAAACTCAGTCAGTTCTGGTGGCATTCCATTATGTGCGCCCTTGTCGCAAAAAAAATTGCTGTGCGGACATCCTACGATTCGCCGGATGAAGCCTTTCTTGCCGGGTTGCTGCACGATCTGGGAAAACTGGTTTTGTGGGTTAATTATGAAAAAAAATATGCTGAAATTGAAAAAGAGCTGGGTGAAAATTCAAACCTGATTTACCTTGAAGAGGAAAAACTGGGGGTGAATCATTGTGAAGTGGGTGCATGGCTGGTTCACCAGTGGAAACTCAAATCGTTTATGGCAGATGCGGTTTTTTATCATCATGAGGCAGGGGACAATATCTCGGATGCATTTCCGCTTGTAAAAATTGTATATGCTGCCAATGCCCTGTGTCTGGAATATGATGCAGATATGCCTGAAAAATATAACATTGCTGAAAAACTGTTCGGGTTCAGCAATAGTCAATCTGAAGAGATGCTCCGGGAAGCAATGGATGAAGCTGCGGACGTGGCCCAGTCTTTAGGCATTCAGATTGAATCCCCTTCAAATCTTGAAGGCAAAGATTCGGATAAGGAATACGATAAATACAGTGAACAGCTTCTATATGAAGTAAAAAATTATTCCCTGCTCTATGGGACCCTTCAAAACCTTTTAAAGGCGAAAAACAAGGATACTATACTGAAAATTGTTGGGCAGGGACTGCAGATATTATTTGATATCAGAAAAAGTTTTTTCTTTTTTTATGATCCGGAAAATGATCTGATTGCCGGATATTCACCCAGGGGCGATCATAGTGATGAGATGATAGCCAATCTGGCAATTCCTCTGGAAAACAGTAAGAGTCTGATTTCCCGGTGTTTTTTAGATAAAAAAATCATTGATTCATTTGGAATTTTTTCAAATATCAAGAAAAATATTGCAGATGAGCAATTAATTCGACTATTAGAAACAGAAGGTATTTTTTGCCTCCCCATGTATGCCCATGAGACAAAAGTGGGGGCTATTCTTATGGGTATAGATGAAGCACAGGTGCTTCAGTTGAAAGGCCAGCAAAATCTTCTGAATATATTTGTGAATCATGCGGCTATGGGATTTCATATCGAGAATTTAAAGCAGGAACATATCAACCAGATTCGATCGGAGAGAATGGAAGCTTCTTCTTTAGTTGCCCGGCAAGTTGTTCATGAGGTTAACAATCCTCTGACCATCATAAAGAATTACCTGAAAATTCTCGGGATGAAACTGTCAGAAGAGGATCCTGTCCAGAATGATCTTGTTGTTGTGAATGAGGAAATTGAACGGGTTTCGGGAATCATACGGCAACTTTCAACATTTTCGGATCCACAAATCAAAAAGAAAGAAGCCATCAATATAAATCGTCTGATTTCGAATATTATAAAAATCATAAAAGAGTCGATACTTAAACCTTCCCATATTGATATTCATCTCAAACTGGACAATTCACTGCCCAACATAATCACAGAGAAAAACAGTATTAAGCAAGTGTTGATTAATCTTCTTAAAAACTCCGCAGAAGCAATGCCCGGGGGGGGAAATATTTTTGTGGAAACAAAAATTTCCCATGAATCAAGCAAGATCATCAGTGAGAACAGCAATGGGATTTCTCAATACATGGAAATAATTATCAGGGATGACGGCCCGGGGATTCCGGTTAAAATAGAGAAACATCTTTTTGAACCCTACCACAGTTCAAAAAAGTCTAAAAATTCCGGTCTGGGCCTTTCAATCGTTTATAATATCATCAAGGAACTGAAAGGTACCATAAAATATGCCAGTGATGATGAAAATGGGGCGATATTTAAGATTGCATTACCGTTATAAAAAAATATAAAACGGTTACTGCCCGTGCAGGGAGAAGCTCAAATATGATATTTTTTTAAGCAGAAACCGTATGATTTAATGGCTGTTGATAAGCCGGCTGGCCGTTCATCCTGCCAAAACGGTGAATGATACCAGGCGTGTACAATTTTTAATTTTATTAGAAAGGAGCGAGTCGTAATCCCGAGGGGCTTTCGACCGAAAATCTTATGAAAGCGATGCCCAAAATTCTAATAGTTGATGATGAACAGAGAATGTGCGAAAGTATCAAATTTTTACTTGAGCGTTATGAGTTTGACGTTGATTTTGATACCAACCCGGTGAATGCGCTTCAGAATTTGCCGGGTCCCGGGTATGATCTGTTTTTAATGGATATCAGCATGCCGGGTATGGATGGATTCCAGTTGATGGAACATGTGCTGGGCCGGATTCCTGGAGCGCTGGTAATTATTATGACGGGGAATGCGTCGGTTGAATCAGCTGTAAGGGCACTGAAAAAAGGTGCTTATGATTTTATCAAAAAACCGTTTGAGCACGAAGAACTGATTAAAACCGTCAGTAATGCAATTGAAAAAAAGAAATTAAAAAACGAAAATAAAAATATTGCAAAAAAACTGGATAGATCGAAAAGGGACTACCAGTATCTTATTCAAAGTTCGCCTGACCTGATTTATATCCTTGATTCTGAGAACAGATTTGTTTTTACAAATAGTGCATTTGGACGGCATCTTGGGTATGACGGAAAGGAACTTATCGGCAAACCGTTCAATTCCATTATTAAGAAAGAAAGTATTGATGGGATAAACAGCCTGTCAAATAAAAGAAGAAAAATAAATCAAATGTCAAACGGATTTGAACTGGAACTCTGCCATTCCGGAGAAGACAACGAGTGTAAGATATTTGAGATCATGCATATGGCAATCGATTCAGGAGGGCGGGGTCTGTATACGTTTGAAGTGACAGATACCGAAAATGATAAAAAGTTTACGGGAACATACGGAATTGGAAGAGACATTACGATTCGGAAGGCACTTGAAGTCCGGCTTAACCAGAACCAGAAGATGGATGCCATTGGTACACTCGCCGGGGGCATCGCGCATGATTTTAACAATATACTGGCCGCCATCATGGGGAATGTGGAATTAGCACAGTTTGATATTGAAGATGATAATCCGGTGGGCAAATGCCTTGATCAGATCCTGAAAGCCAGTTATCGTGCCAAGGATCTGGTCATGCAGATCCTTGATTTCAGTCGGCAAAGCAAAGTTGACCGCCGCGCTATTCAAGTCAAACCCATTATACAGGAGGCGCTTAAGCTTTTAAGGGCGTCTTTACCCAGTACGATTGAAATACGAACCAGTATAACGTCTGAAGTATGTCCTGTCCTGGCAGATTCAACTCAGATTCACCAGGTGTTGATCAATCTTTGTACAAACGCCAAACACGCCATGGCGGAAAAAGGAGGCGTACTGATGGTGGGTCTTCAGCCCAGGGAGCTGGATGCTGATAATTCAGATGATTACCCTGATCTTGAGCCCGGCCGTTATCTGGAATTGTCCATATCAGATACCGGGTATGGCATGGATGCGGAAATACAAAAACGAATTTTTGAGCCCTATTTTACTACCAAGGAAAAACATGTGGGCACAGGTATGGGGCTGTCGGTTGTCCATGGGATTGTCAAAAGTTATGGGGGCAGTATCTGTGTGGAGAGTAATAAAAAGGTGGGGACCATATTCAAGGTATTATTTCCCATTGTTGAAAATATGGAAAATGTTCAAGGTCAAACAGTCGCGCATCTTCCCACAGGCAAAGAAAGGATACTGTTTGTTGATGATGAGCGGGTACTCGCTGATATTGGCAAGGAGATGCTTGAGCGGTTGGGATACAGCGTTGCCGCCAGCACCGGCCCCAATGAAGCACTGGAAGTTTTTAAGATACAGCCCGATGCGTTTGACCTGGTGATAACTGATATGACAATGCCCATAATGACAGGTGACATGCTGGCAAAAGAAATCATGCAGATCAGAACGGACATACCGATTCTCCTTTGTTCAGGATTCAGTGAAATAATGAATGTGGATAAGGCCAATTCAATTGGAATAAAGGACTTTCTGATGAAGCCGCTGGCGATACAGGAACTTGCGTATAACGTTCGGAAAGCAATTGATGAGGCATGAGATAAAAATATGTATAAACCAGAAAATTGAAACCCTTCTCGTACCTCCTGAGCACAGAAAACGAATCCAGTCCGTTCCGCAATCGATTCAGGAGACAGCTATTCCGGGGAATAGATAAATTTGAATCGTTTGTTAAAAAAATACGGATTTCTTGCGGGTCTGCTCATCATTTTTGTCGCAACTGTTTTAGATACAACTGAAACCCTTTCCACTATCGGCAAATGGTTTAAATCCAATCATGGACCTAATGCGGTTATTTTTTTAATATTTTTTTCTTCCGGCTTGCTACTGAATACAGGACAGCTAAAGTCCGGATTAAAAGACTATAAATGTATCCTTATCGCACTGGTTATTATTTATGTGGCCGCACCGGCCATTGCCGTCATGTTCAGCCTGGCTCCCCTCCCAACTGGAATTAAAATTGGAATATTCCTTGTGGCCGTGATGCCAACCACGTTAAGCAGCGGCGTTGTTATGACAGCGGCTGCAGGCGGCAACATGGCACAGGCGCTGGTGATTACGGTTCTTGCCAGCGGGCTTTCTGTTCTGGTGATACCTTTTGCGCTGTCATTTCTTTTAACGCTGATTGGTGATTCAACCGAAATAACAATTGACAAGGCTGTGATTATAGTAAAGATTGGTTTACTGGTTATTTTCCCGCTGTTTATGGGGATGCTCGCTAAATTCCATGAAATAGTGGATATATTTGCCCGGCGGTTCAGTGCAACACTTCAATTAATGAATCAGTGCCTGGTACTGATGATTGTGTGGATGGCACTGTCTGAAGCCAGGCATGCCATAATCAGCGGCAGGGAGATGACCGGAATCATTTTCATTTCTGTTTTTATATTTCATGGATTGCTGCTGGTGGTTGCCGGACAATTTGTCCGGCTTTTTAAAATTGGCCATGGAAGAAGAGAGAGTATTTTATTTATGGGGGGGCAGAAAACACTGCCATTGTCTGTAATTCTCCAGGTCTCTCTTTTCTCACAATTTGGAATGGCCCTTGTTGTATGCGTGATGCATCATATTGTTCATCTTATCATGGACAGTTTTCTTGTGGGAAGGTTAAGGAAAAAGTAGATGCCTGAATTTATAAGTGGAGGATGAACGTGTTAGAAAAAAGGCATATGTGTATTGATGAGTGGATACGGCATCCACAGGTAAAAATGATCACCAGTCATATCAACCAGGAATTAAAAAACAGACGAATGTACAAACCCGTCGTATGCAATGAATTCTCAAAATCCTGTACTGTGTTGTCAAATGTTGACAAATATGAGTTTGATAGTCATCCGGAAGCTGTAAAACAACTCCCGGAAATGATTAAAAACAAGGTGCAGCGTATTTCAGGTGTTGATCGTGCTGCTGATGACTGTGTTCATAATTTTACTAAAAAGCGCAATATTGGAATTGTTTTTTCAGGGGGGCCTGCACCTGGCGGCCATAATGTAATTGCAGGGATTTTTGATGCCGCAAAAAAAGCCAACCCGGAAACAAAAATATTGGGGTTTCTCAACGGGCCTGATGGCATCATTGAAAATGAAGTGATTGAACTCACAAAGGATATGGTTGATGCATACAGAAATCTTGGCGGGTTTACAATGATCAAAACCGGCCGGACAAAAATTGACACAGAAAAAAAGCTGTCCATGGCGAAAGAGACCTGCCTGGAACTGGAACTGGATGCACTGGTGGTGATTGGCGGTGATGACTCAAATACCAATGCGGTATTTCTGGCCCAGGAGATGGTTGATGACCAGATCCAGGTGATCGGCGTCCCCAAGACAATTGATGGCGATATCCAGATAAGTGATAAAAACGGAAATGTGTTGTGTGCTGTTTCATTTGGTTTTCATACGGCAGCCCGTGCGTTTGCCAGAGAAATCAGCAACCTTTGCACGGACAGCAGTTCCGATGTTAAATACTGGCATGTGTGCAAGGTCATGGGGCGGGTTGCCAGCCATCTTGCACTTGAGGTGGCCCTTCAGACCCATGCGAATATAACCCTTATCGGCGAAGATCTTGCGGATTATGTTGATTTTAAGAGAATTGAAGAAGCAGAAAAAAAGGGGGGCATTGATTATACTGCCTATGGCATGACCCTGCGGCATTTGTCCCGGGTGATTTGTGACGGTATTTTAAAACGCGCTGCCGTGGGCAAGAATTTCGGCGTGATTGTCATCCCTGAGGGTGTCCTGGAATTTATTAATGAAATACAGACGTTTATTATTAAACTGAGTACGATCATTTCAGGGTACAACACAACCCATGACCGGGATTTTCATTCCGCGTTTTCGCTTCTGGAAGATAAACTTGATTATTTGCGAAAACTGGCCAGACGCCCGGAGGACGATTCCGGTGTTTCAATATGGAGTATGCGGGATGATGACCTGTTTAATGATATCCCGGAATTTTTTCAGGAAGGCCTGTTAACGGAGCGGGACAGCCACGGTAATTTTCAGTTTTCCCAGGTGGAAACAGATAAGATCATCATGGGGCTGGTGGATGACTATCTCAATATATTAAAGGAGCAGGGAATTTACAGAATCGGAATTCAAAGAGCATATTTTGAGAAGGCACTTACATCGGAAAATATGGATCATGATACATTGGGTCCGGCTCTTTTTCAAAATTATGCCGATGGTGCCTACCTGTTGTTTAAAAAATCTATTATTTCCTTGAAAACACTTAAAATGGCTCTGGTGAAAAGCGGTTTTTTAAGAAAAGGCGACAATATTCCCGAATCTGTTGAAAAAATATTCCAAAAATCAGTTCCAAAATTTAAGACCCAGGGGCATTTTTTCGGTTATGACGGCAGGGGTAACGATCCCACTGAATTTGACTGCAATTATACATACAATCTGGGACTGACAACTTTTTCACTGATCGCTAATGGCGCAACCGGCCAGATGGCGGCTATAAAAAACCTGGAAATGGATACCGCCCACTGGGAGCCGCTTGGTATTCCTATTGCTCCACTCATGCACCTGGAAGAGAGAAAAGGGCGGCTTGCCCTGGTGCTTGAAAAAAGTCTGGTGGATGTCAATTCGACGGCGTTTTTAATAGTAAAGGAATTAAGGGATAAATGGCTTGCTGCCGTTCCCGGGGAAGATAATTACAGGCGGCCCGGGCCAATTTATTTAAATAAAATTGCGAAAGAAGACAAGCCCATTACTTTAATACTTAACGGGGCATTAAAAGATTTAAGCGGTAAGCGTACGCTGGTTGATTGACGGGACAGATTATTCTGAAGTCCTTTCGGCGCGGGGGCGTGCCGGCACACGTAACCTTTCCATCATTTCTCCACACCGGGTGCACCCGGAGACCTTTCCCCTGTTTTACACGTTGTATATCACAAAACTATTTTTCAGGAAACGCAAATGGCTGTTTTTTTGGTAATGTTGATGAAACTTCTTGAAAATGATGCCCGCCTTTGATACATACCCCAAATTGAACCGGGATCGTTATAAATAATGAATATCCTTTATAATTATAAATCATCTGATTCGTTTGTGTAAGGACATATCATGACTCGTGTTGGTGTGGTTGGTGCAACCGGATATGCAGGTGCAGAGCTGGTGAGGATTCTATCCGGGCATCCGGATATAGAGCTTGCCGTTTTGACGTCACGTCAGTATGCCGGCGTCCCGTTTTCTGAAATATATCCGGCAATGTCAGGAAAAGTGGGCATTGTGTGCGAGGAATATTCCACGGAAAGCATCTGTGAAAAGGCAGATGTGGTTTTTACCGCGCTGCCCCATAAACTTTCCATGGCGTATGTGCCGGAATTGATACAACACGGGAAAAAAGTTGTTGATCTGTCCGCCGATTTCCGGTTCACTGATATATCTGCTTATGAGTCCTGTTACCAGCCCCATACGGCAAAGGAGATAAATGAAAAGTCCGTATACGGTCTGAGCGAGGTCTATTTTAAAGAGATAAAGAAGACATCCCTTGTGGGAAATCCCGGGTGCTATCCCACCAGTACCCTGTTGCCCCTTGTGCCGTTAATAAAAGAAGGGTTCCTTAATACAGACACGATCATTGTGGATTCAAAATCCGGTATCAGCGGGGCCGGCAGGTCTGTTTCTCTGACAACGCATTTTTGTGAAGTAAATGAATCCCTCAAATCATACAAGGTGGCTGCACACAGGCACTGCCCGGAGATGGAGGAAGTGCTCAGTAAAGAAGCCGGAAAACAGGTCTCGATTACGTTTGTGCCCCATCTGGTTCCGGTTACCCGGGGCATGCTGACAACCATCTATGCATCACTTGAAAGACAGGCGGCTCCTGATGAGATAAAAAACTGTATGACTTCATTTTATTCCGGCCGGCCGTTTGTTCGTATCCGGCCTGATGACAAACCGCCGGATATATTGCATGTACGGGGGACCAATTACTGTGATATCGGATGGAAGGTGGATAAAAAAAACAATCGGCTGATTCTGATGTCAGCGATTGATAATCTTGTAAAGGGTGCGGCAGGCCAGGCTGTCCAGAACATGAATATAATGCTGGGACTGGATGAAACGAAAGGTTTGGATACTGTTCCTTTCGCGCTATAAAGGAGACTGGGTGTGAACATAATATCTTCAAATAATTACAGGAGAACATTATGAAAATTCAACAGCTGTCAGTTTTTCTTGAAAACAGATCAGGAAGGCTGGCTAATATTACCAATACACTTGGTGATGTGAATGTGAATATCCGTGCCATGTCTCTGGCCGATAGTTCCGATTTTGGGATTTTGAGGCTGATCGTAGATAACACGGAAAAAGCGGTTGATATATTAAAAAAAAGTGGATTTACGGTGAGTCTTACAGATGTGGTGGCTGTTGGAATTTCAGATGTTCCGGGCGGGCTGGGCAGGTTTCTTACACTTATTGAAACGGCAGGAGTGAATATTGAATACATGTATGCCTTTATAGAAAAAAACAGTGACCAGGCGGTAATGATTTTTCGTTTTAACGATACGGTTCGCGCTATTGAGAAGATGGCTTCAGAAGGGATTCACATGCTGAATTACAGTGAAATAATCAGTATGTGAAGAACTTTAAAAATATATTTGGGGATTCTTAAATTATTCACCATTAAATTGAGGAGGGATGCAAATGAAAAAAAGTTTATTAATGATTGGCGTAGTGATTGTTCTGTTGTTGATGTCAGGTTCAGTTCTTTTTGCAGGTGAAAAAGATTACCGTGTGGGTTGTGTTTTTGCTATTACAGGTAAGGCATCATGGCTGGGTGAACCTGAAATGAAAACTGTTGAAATGATTGCCAGGGAAATCAATGAGGCAGGTGGAATCAACGGACACAAACTGAAACTTTTTATTGAAGACAGCCAGGGAGACAATACCCGGGCGGTTAATGCTGTAAAAAAGCTGATTAAAAAGAACAACGTCTGTGCAATTATCGGACCTTCACGGAGCGGGACGAGTATGGCCGTTATCCCTATTGTTCAGAAAGCACAGATTCCTCTGATATCATGCGCCGGCGCTGAAGTTATTGTTGTTCCTGTTGAAGAACGCAAATGGGTATTTAAAACTCCCCAGAAAGACAGTGATTGCGTACGCAGGATTTATGAGCACATGATCGAAAAGGGAATAAAGGATATCGGCATTATTTCCGGGACCACCGGTTTTGGTAATGCCGGCCGAAAACAGCTGAAGGATATTGCCGCGGAATACAAAATAAATATTGTGGCAGATGAAACATACAGCCCGGCAGATACCGATATGACCGCCCAGCTGGTAAAGATAAAAAATGCCGGTGCCATGGCGCTGGTTAACTGGTCAATCGTACCGGCCCAGTCCATTGTTCCCCAGAACATGAAACATCTGAAGATGGATATCCAGCTTTATCAGAGTCACGGCTTTGGTAATGTAAAATACGCGAAAGCTGCCGGTGCCGCCGGTAATGGTATTATCTTCCCGGCCGGCCGGCTGCTTGCTGTGGATTCGCTTCCTGATGACAATCCCCAGAAAGCCGTCCTCCTTGGATACAAGAACAAATACGAAACAAAATTTAATGAGACAGTAAGCACATTCGGCGGCCATGCCTATGATTCGCTCTGGCTTGTTGCAAACGCACTCAAGGCTGTTGGTGATAATCCGGAAAAGATCCGGGAACAACTTGAAAAATCGGAACTGGTTGGTACCGGTGGAATTTTCAAGCTTTCACCCATGGATCATAACGGACTGGACAAGACCGCTTTTGAAATGTTGACCGTTCAGGACGGGAAGTTTGTTGTCCTGAAAGATTAGGACATTGTTTAACTATATATAATTCAAGCAGGGGGATGGATCGGGTGTGTTTCCGGTTTGCCCCCCTGTTTTTTTACAAGTAAAATTTTCATATGAATACAGGCGGCGGTTTCTCAGATTTTCTCCAGTTTATTTTCATGGGACTGCAGCGTGGATCCATTTACGCGCTGGTGGCCATGGGATTTAACATTATATATAATTCAACCGGCTTAATCAATTTTGCCCAGGGGGAATTTGTCGTACTCGGCGGGCTGATGATGGTAACCCTTACCATGACGTTGAGCCTGCCCATGCCGGTTGCTTTTGTTATTACTGTTCTGTTCGTCATGATAATGGGTATCCTGATGGAGCGGCTCACGATAAATCCTGTAAAAAGTCCGTCAGTCATGCGATTGATTATTATAACTATTGCTGTATCCATTATTATCAAGGGACTGGCTATGATATTCTGGGGAAAAGAGTCCCATTTCATGCGTCACTTTTCCAGTGAAGAAACCTTTGAAATTTTTGGCGCGACTATTTTACCCCAGACACTCTGGATAATCGGTATACTGGTGCTGGTGGTGATCTGCTTTATTTTATTTTTCAATTATACCATGACCGGCAAAAGCATGCGTGCCTGTGCCATAAACAGGGACGCGGCCCGCCTCACCGGTATTAACGACAGGAACATGGTGATGCTTTCGTTTGCCCTTTCCGCGGGAATCGGCGCCATTGCCGGCATCATTATTACACCGATCATCCAGATGGATTATGCAAGAGGTGCGCTCCTGGGTCTGAAAGGATTTGGCGCGGCTGTTGTGGGCGGGCTGGGTAACAGCCTGGGCGCTGTCGTGGCCGGGATACTGCTGGGTGTAATTGAAGCACTCGGTGGCGGCTACATCTCATCCCATTATATGGATGCAATGGCGTTGCTGATTATGCTGGTGGTACTGTTTATCCGACCCAGCGGTATTTTCGGAAGTGTTGAAGCCTCCAGGCTGAAAGAGTTCTGACATGGGATGGAAAAATTACATGGGAATGCTTGTCCTTTTTCTGATGGTTGCGGCTGCACCGCTGATTATCAGAAACGACTACTACCTGGGTGTTCTTGTATTTGCCGCATTGAATTGCCTGGCCTGTATCGGCCTTTGTCTCCTTATGGGGTATGCCGGCCAGATATCGCTGGGCCATGCCGCTTTTATTGGCATCGGGGCGTATGCTTCAGGGTATATGACGGTAAGACTGGGATTGTCTCCGTGGACAGCTATGGCTGCCGGTATTTTTCTGTCTGCCGGCGTTGCATTGATAGTGGGCATACCGGCCTTAAGATTAAAGGGGCATTATCTTGCCATGGCAACCCTTGGGTTCGGCTCGATTCTGCATATTGTGGCCGTTGCCGCGATTGACATAACCGGAGGACCGGGCGGATTAAATAATATCCCGGCAATCAGTCTGTTCGGTATTGCACTGAATACAGATACACGATTTTTTTATTTCAGCTGGGCGATTGTGCTTATTGGACTCTATTTTGGTTTCAACCTCATCCATTCGCGTGTTGGCAGGGGGCTTCGTGCCTTGCACGGCAGTGAAGATGCGGCCGGTTCGCTGGGCATCAATACAGCCAGTTACAAAATTCAGATTTTTGTTTTAAGCAGCGTATATGCCTCCATTTCAGGGAGCCTTTACGCATATTATATAAATTACATCGATCCCGGACCTTTCAGCGTAATGCATTCGGTTCTACTGGTTACCATGGTGGCTGTGGGAGGACTGCATAAAATATGGGGAGCCGTATTCGGGGCTGTTTTGCTGACCCTGTTGCCGGAATTTCTGTCATCATTTTCAGAGTATTTTCAGGTGATCGGTATTGAATACAAACCGGATTATGATACCCTGATTTATGGTCTTATCCTGCTGATTATAATGCTTTTTCTTCCTGAAGGACTTTTTGGCGGATTTGGCGATGCCATACACGCGTTACAGGGAAAAATGAAACGGCTCAGGGAGGCAAGGGAATGAACCACATCATTCTTGAGCTTATCAACCTTCGTAAGGTGTTTGGCGGGGTTGTTGCCGTAAACGCTCTTGATTTGACGGTCCAAAAGAACACAATTACTTCAATTATCGGTCCCAACGGAGCCGGCAAAACAACTGTTTTTAACCTTATTACCGGCTCCATCAGGCCCACTGGCGGAAGCATCGAATTTTTTGGAAAACAGATGCAGGCCAATCATGCATACATTGCTGCCGGCATGGGAATCGCCAGGACGTTCCAGAATGCACAGGTGTTTCCGGATATGACAGTTCTTGAAAACATCATGGTCGGGCGTCACCTGAAATCCAGCTCCGGGCTGATACGGTCATCCCTGATTCCCCCTTTTTTTAGAAGAGAGGAAAAGGAAATAAAGACCGAAGCAATGAAACGGCTTTCGTTTGTGGGATTGGATGAACATGCTGACAAACCTGCAGGCAGTCTGCCCCTGGGCTATCAGAGAATGCTTGAGATTGCCAGGGCCCTTGCCATGGAGCCGAAACTTCTTTTGCTCGATGAACCGGCATCCGGTTTAAATACCAGGGAGACCTTCGCCATGGGGGAACTGATTGGCCGGATAAAAAAAATGAATATAACCGTGATGCTTGTGGAACATGATATGGAACTGGTAATGGATATATCGGACAAAGTGGCCGTGGTCAACTTTGGAAGCCGTATTGCCGAGGGGACGCCTGCCGAGGTTCAGCTGAATCCGGATGTGATTGCCGCATATCTTGGAGAATAAAATAAATAGTATGCTTCGTCTTGTGAACGTTAACAGTTATTACGGCCTGGTTCATGTTCTGAAAAATGTATCCCTGCATGTGGACAAGGGGGAGACCGTCACGCTCATTGGTGCAAACGGAGCAGGAAAAACCACGACACTTCGTTCAATAAGCGGCCTGCACAGTGTAAAAGAAGGAAAGATTGAATTTGAAGGCAATGATATTACCGGTCTCAGGGCTGAAAAACTGGTTCGGCTCGGCATTGCTCAGGTTCCTGAAGGCCGGCAGATTTTCCGTCCCATGACTGTTTTTGAAAATCTGGAGCTGGGAGGAAATTTAATCTTTAAAATGCACGGGAAGAAACAGATGAAAGCAGGCATTGATGAGATGTTTGACCTGTTCCCCATATTAAAGGAACGGCAGGAGCAGTATGCCGGTACATTAAGCGGCGGTGAACAGCAGATGCTGGCTATTGCCATGGCACTTATGTGCAGACCCCGGTTGCTTCTTCTGGATGAGCCTTCCATGGGGCTTGCACCACTGATTGTAAAAGAAATTTTTAAAACCATTTCAAGACTTAAGGAAGATTCCGATTTGACGGTACTGCTGGTTGAGCAGAATGCCAATGCAGCACTGAAAATTGCTGATCGGGGCTATGTGATGGAAACCGGGAAAATAATTCTGGAAGAAGAGGCGAATGCCCTGATGAAGAACCAGGAAGTAAAAAGAGCATATCTGGGCAAGGACCAAAGGGAAATCTGGGAGAAATAAATACTGATAAATGAGGATTTGCCATGGAATTCTGGGACAAGAAAAATGAATGCATGCTTCGGGATGAAATCGAACAGATTCAGCTGGAAAGGCTTCAGGCGACTTTGAACAGGGTCTACAAGAATGTAAGACACTACAAAAAAATATTCAGAGAGATTGATTTTATACCGGAGGATTTGAAAAGTCTTGAGGAATTTAAAAAACTGCCTTTTATTACCCGGCAGGACCTCAGGGAAAATTATCCTTACGGCATGTTTGCAGTGCCCCTCAGGGAGATCGTCAGGCTGCATGCACCGGCACTTACCCTGGACAACCCCCTGGTAATGGGGTTTACCGTAAATGACCTGAATAACTGGGGGCAGCTGATTGCACGAAATCTCACAGCTGTTGGTGTGGCCCGGGAAGATGTTGTCCAGGTGTCTTTGATTCCGGGAAAACTAATCGGTCCGTTTGGGATGCAGCTGGGGACAGAACTGGTGGGGGCATCGGCCATCCCCATGTCCGTGGGCAGGTTGAAAAGCCAGATTAAAATCATGAGAGATTTCAGGGCAACAATATTTGTATCGACACCGTCTTTTGCACTTGAAGTGGTTCGTTCCATGGACGCGTCAGGCATTGACGCAATGGACCTGTCATTAAAATGCGGCGTATTTGGTTCTGAACCATGGGGGGAAAACACCCGGGCTGAAATTGAGTCAAAGCTCAGAATTACCGCAACCGATACATACAGTCTAACGGAGGTGTTCGGTCCCGGGGTTGCATGGGAATGTTCCGGAAAAAACGGGCTTCATATATCTGAAGATCATTTTTTACCTGAAATTGTTGACCCTGTTACACTGGAACCTCTTCCGGCGGGCGTTGAAGGTGAACTGGTTTTAACCACCCTGACGAAAGAGGCATTCCCATTGATCCGGTTTCGTACCGGGGATAAGGCGAGGATTGACTATTCAGCGTGTGCATGCGGAAGAACCCACTGCAGGATTTCAAGAATTTTTTCACGATGCGATGGTATTATCGTTTTGAAAGGCACCAGCATCATGCCTGAAAATATCGGCCGGATTCTGTCGGATATTAATGGAGAGGCTCCGAATTATCAACTCGTTGTGGAACAGGCAGATGGCCAGGATCAGTTGACGGTTCAGGTGGAAATTTCAGATAAGATTTTTTTTGATGAGATGAAAAAGCAAAGGCGGTTTATTGAAGACCTGCATAAGGCAATTTCAGGATTTCTGGGATGGGAAGTGAAAATTAAACTTGTGGAACCCGGAACCTTTGATCCCAAAAAACAGGTGGTGGACAAAAGAAGTTTTGAATAACGAAAAATTCTTTCTTGACAATAAAAAATTATTTGTAAAAATCATTTTTTTTCAATCAGAATGCAGATCCGAATTTTTAAAATATTAATATTAACAATAAAAAAGGAGATTTCAAATGACAGCAAAACTTATTAAAGGAACGGAGATTCGGGAAGAGATTCTCGAGGAGATTACTGCCGAAGTCGCGGAAATTAAGGAAAAACACGGTGTTATTCCCGGGCTGGTAACCATTCTTGTGGGTGAAAGTCCCGCCTCTATATCATACGTAACCTTGAAGATTAAAACCGCACACAGGGTGGGCTTTAAGGAAGTTCAGGACAGCCAGTCGGTGGATATTCCCGAAGACGATCTGCTGGCCCTGATTGATAAGTATAATAATGATGATTCAATTAACGGCATACTGGTGCAGCTGCCGCTTCCCAAGCATATTAATGAAAAAAAGATTTTGAACGCCATTGATCCGGATAAGGATGTGGATGGATTCCATCCGGTAAATGTGGGACGTCTGATGATCGGCGGTGATGAAGTTAAATTCCCGCCCTGTACGCCTGCCGGTATCCAGGAAATGATCGTCCGTGCCGGTGTTGAGACAAAAGGCGCTGAGGTTGTTGTTGTGGGCAGGTCCAATATTGTTGGGAAACCCATAGCGAATATGATGCTCCAGAAAGGTGTGGGGGCGAATTCTACGGTAACGGTTGTTCATACAGGTACCAGGGATCTGGCCGCACACTGTAAGCGCGCGGATATTTTAATCGTTGCCGCCGGCGTACCTGATCTTGTAAAACCGGAATGGATCAAACCGGGAGCATGTGTCATTGATGTTGGTGTAAACAGGGTTGGGGAAAAACCAAGTGTTAAAAATCCGGGCAAGATGGTTGCCGTATTAAAGGGTGATGTCGATTTTGATGCGGCCAAAGAGATTGCCGGGTCAATTACTCCTGTTCCGGGTGGTGTCGGGCCCATGACCATTACCATGCTGATGAAAAATACACTTAAATCACTTAAGTTTAAACTGGGAATTTAAACAATTTTACAACTGAATGTGAAGAAACGGATTCTTGAAAGCCATATTATCAATGGGGAACCTGCGGGTTTCCCATTATTCCTGAGTTTCCACAGGCTTAATGATGATGGTAATAAAAAAACAGGCAGTAAGAGGAATAATGGTCTCGTTGCCAGGAAGTAATGTTTGCGGAATGTGCTGCTCTTGACATTCAAAATGTGTTTGTGGTATAGTGTTTGTTAAATATTATTAAATAGTTTCAGTTCCCAAAATAAAAAATAAGGTCACAAATTTATACAAAAAATAAGTTACTTTAAAAAAAATGGCTAAAAAAATAACATTTTTTGTGGCAAGCAATACAGGCGCTCAAATGAAACAGTTAACTGTTTCCAGAGTTGTGTTAACACTTCTGAGTATTCCTGTTATAGTGATTTTTGTAGTGATAAGCTTAATAATGTTTGATTATGTGAGCCTTAAACATGCCCATTTAAAAACGAAAACCCTGGAAAATACAATTTCGGGCCAGTGCGATGAGTTGGAAAACCAGCGCAAACAGATAAAAATTTTTGCGAACGAAATTAATGCATTCAAGACAAAAATAGTCGATTTGAACAGCTTTGAGGAAAAGATACGTATTATTGCCAATATAGAGAAAACATCTGAGCAGGACAGCCTGTTTGGTGTTGGCGGATCGATACCGGAAGATCTTGATGCAGGAATTCCCCTCACAGAAAAACACAACAGCCTGCTGCGTGAGATGCATGATCAGGTCGATCAGCTTGAACTGGTATCAATAAAACAAAAAGAGGGCTTTGTCGATCTCCTGAAATATCTTGAAAACAAGCGGAACCTGCTGGCTTCAACACCTGCCATTCGTCCAATCAAGGGCGGATGGGTGACATCACGATTTGGATACCGAAAATCTCCTTTTACAGGGGGGCGTGAATTTCACGGCGGGCTGGACATTGGAACCAGAAAGGGTGTCCCGGTGAAAGCCACGGCAGATGGTGTTGTGGCATACGCCGGACGTAAGGGACTGCTGGGTAAAGTTATTGTGCTTGATCATGGCCACGGAATGGTTACCCGATACGGTCACCTCTCTAAAACATTAAAAGAACGGGGTGATATTGTAAAAAGAGGGGAAATCGTCGGTGAGGTGGGAAATACAGGCCGCAGTACCGGTCCCCATGTGCATTATGAGGTTCGTCTTAATGGCATTCCGGTTAATCCTGAAAAATATATTCTCAATTAAACATTTCCACATGTTTCACAATTAATCCGCATAACGCTGCAGTGTTTTGTATGTATTAAAACTTTTAATTTCTCCCATTTAAATACACATATTCTTCTAAAACCATTTAAATCTCTTTAAAATAAAATATCGATAGTGTTTAAAGGGTAATCTCCAAAGTAAAATCTTCACAATTATTGTTGAATTCCAGTGCAAATAATAATAAACTGACATCCTTATAATATTACGCACAATTTGCCGAAGAGGGATGCTGCATATGATTATGAATTTTTTGACCAAAATTTTTGGAAGCAAAAACGAAAGAGAATTAAAAAAATTCAAGCCTGTTGTTGAGCAGGTCAATGCCCTTGAAGAAAGTATTCAAGCCATGAGTGACGCCCAGCTTAAGGGCCAGACCGCAAGGTTTAAAGAACGTCTTGAAAAGGGGGAATCTCTTGACGATATACTGCCTGAAACATTTGCCACTGTCAGAGAAGCCTCTGTACGTACACTCCAGATGCGGCATTTTGACAGCCAGATCATCGGGGGGATTGTTCTTCATCAGGGGAAAATTGCTGAGATGAAAACCGGTGAAGGTAAAACGCTGGTTTCTACCCTCCCTGTTTATTTAAATGCTCTGTCCGGCAAAGGCGCCCATGTGATTACGGTAAACGATTACCTGGCAAGCCGTGATGCAGAGTGGATGGGGCAGATTTATAGTTTTCTGGGACTTTCAGTGGGCAGCATCATACACGGCCTTGACGATGATGAGAGAAAGCAAGCCTATGGTTCTGATATTACTTATGGAACAAATAATGAGTTCGGTTTTGACTATTTAAGGGAGAATATGAAGTTCTATAAAGAATCCCTTGTCCAGGGCGAGCTCAATTTTGCAATTGTTGACGAGGTGGACAGCATTTTAATTGATGAGGCAAGAACCCCACTAATTATTTCCGGTCCGGCTGAAAAATCAACCAGCCTTTATTATCAGGTAAACAGTATTATTCCAAGCCTTGTAAGGGAGGTTGATTTTACAATTGATGAGAAAGCCAAAGCTGTAGTGCTGACAGAAGAGGGAGTGGCAAAGACAGAAAAGAAACTGGCCGTGGATAATCTGTATGATCCAAAATGCATCGAATTTCTGCATCATACGAACCAGGCACTGAAGGCACATACACTTTTCAAGCGTGATGTGGACTATATTGTTAAAAACGGCGAGGTTCTGATCGTTGATGAGTTTACCGGTCGATTGATGCCGGGGCGCCGTTACAGTGAAGGCCTGCACCAGGCACTGGAAGCAAAGGAAAACGTTAAGATTGAAAACGAGAATCAAACACTGGCGACGATCACCTTCCAGAATTATTTCAGAATGTACAACAAGCTTGCCGGCATGACCGGTACCGCAGATACTGAAGCGGCCGAGTTTAAGAAGATTTATGATCTTGATGTTCTGGTTGTCCCCACGAATCAACCAATGATCAGAGAAGATTGTCCGGACGTGATTTATAAAACCAAAAAAGAAAAATATGAAGCGGTTATGGATGATATTATTGAGCTTCACAAAAAAGGACAGCCGGTTCTGGTGGGTACTATTTCAATAGATGTTTCAGAAGATTTAAGCAGGAATTTGAAAAAAAGAGGAATCAAACATGAAGTCCTGAATGCAAAAAATCACCGAAAAGAGGCGGAAATTGTCTCCAATGCCGGCCAGAAAGGGGCGATCACCATTTCAACCAATATGGCCGGCCGTGGTACGGATATTGTTCTGGGGGAAGGGGTTACCGATCTTGGGGGACTTCATATCATGGGAACGGAGAGGCATGAAAGCCGGCGCATTGATAATCAGCTGAGGGGGCGATCCGGCAGGCAGGGCGACCCTGGTTCATCCCGTTTTTATCTGGCCCTGGATGATGATTTGCTGAGAATCTTCGGTGGGGAACGAATAACCGGTATTATGGACAGGCTTGGTATGGAGGAGGGGGAGCCCATTGAGCATAATCTGATCAGCAGGGCTATTGAAAATGCTCAGCGAAAAGTTGAGGGACATAATTTTGATATCCGCAAGCAGTTGATTGAATATGATGATGTGATGAATCAGCAGAGAGAGGTTATCTACAAACAGCGTCGTGAAGCCCTGAGAGGGGAGAACTTAAAGCCTGCGATTGAGGATATGATCAGTGAAAAAGCTGAAGATATTTCATATAGATATGCAGAAGAACGGTCCCTTCCTGAGGAGTGGGATATTAAGGGTTTAAAGGACGCCACATTCAAACAGTTTAATTTTCAGATAAAAATTGATGACGACACCCTGGATGGCCTGACTGTTGAAGGGCTTTCCCTGTATATCTGCGAATCTGCCATGAAAACTTACCATGAGAAAGAAACGTTGATCGGAGAAGAGGAATTAAGACAACTGGAACGAATTGTTATTCTGCAGACAGTTGACAACCTCTGGAAGGACCATCTCCTTTCCATGGATCATTTGAAAGAGGGAATTGGCTTGAGGGGGTATGCCCAGCAGAATCCTTTGATTGTATATAAAAAAGAAGGATTTGATATGTTTCACGAAATGATCTCACGGGTCAAGGAAGAAACCCTTGGCCTTCTGTATAGAATCCAGATTGCCGAACCTGAAAAGCTGGAAGAGTTGAGCCAGCCCGAGGAACAGGAAATGACTCTTTCACATGGTGAGCCTGCTGAAAAAAAACCTGTGAAGCGCAAAGAGGCAAAAGTTGGCAGAAATGCACCCTGCCCCTGCGGAAGTGGTAAGAAGTATAAAAAATGTTGCGGTGCCTGAATAATAATGAGTTCTCATGATTCAGATACAAAAGAGCAGATTATTTCCCGCGTAAGGGAGAAACTGAAGGAGCCGCACATGTATAAGGTGCTGCTCATGAATGATGATTATACAACGATGGAGTTTGTTGTTGAAGTCCTTATCATGGTTTTTAGAAAGTCAGCTGAGACCGCTACACAGATTATGCTGGATGTTCATAGAAGGGGAGCGGGCGTTTGTGGTGTATATACGTATGAAGTGGCTGAAACAAAAGTGGAAACCGTTCACAGTTTAGCAGAACAGAACGGATTTCCCCTGAAATGTATTATTGAAAAGGAATAAGTAAATGATCAGTAAAGAACTAAGTGCAGTATTAGGCTTTGCAGTCAGGGAGGCAAAAAAGAGGCGACATGAATATGTGTGCCTGGAACATGTTCTTTATGCAATTATTCATAATAATTCCGGGATAGAGATTATTGAACACTGCGGGGGCGATATTGAAAAATTAAAAGAATCCCTTGAAAAGTTTTTAGATGAGAAAGTAGGAAGTATACCCGAAGGGGGTGAATATGTGCTTCAACAGACAATCGGTTTCCAGCGGGTTATTCAGCGCGCTGTTAATCATGTACGTTCTGCTGAAAAACAGGAAGTTACAATCGGTGATATCCTGGTTTCGATTTTCCAGGAAAAAGACTCCAATGCCGCATATTTTCTCGGTGAAGAAGGCATAGCCCGCCTGAATGTATTAAATTTCATATCTCACGGCATTTCTACTGAAAAACCTGATGAACTGGTAAAAACTGACAAGGCGCAGAAAAAGAAAAAAGTCGATTCTCTGGAAATTTTTACCATAGACCTTGTAAAAAGGGCTGCTGAAGGAAAACTGGATCCCCTGATCGGTCGTGAGGCTGAAATGGAGCGGACCATTCAGGTACTCTGCAGAAGGCGTAAACATAATCCGGTGTTTGTTGGAGAACCTGGCGTTGGAAAGACAGCTATGGCGGAAGGGCTGGCACAGAAGGTTTTTGCGGGTGCCGTGCCGGATATCCTCAAGGGCACCCAGATTTTTTCACTGGATCTGGGCGGTCTATTGGCCGGCACAAAATTCCGCGGTGATTTTGAAGAGCGCTTGAAAAAGGTCCTGGCATCACTTAAAAAGAAAGAGAACGCTATCCTGTTTATTGATGAGATCCATACCATTGTCGGGGCCGGGGCTACAAGCAGCGGAACCATGGATGCATCCAACATTTTAAAACCGGTGCTTGCGACCGGTGAGCTGAAATGTATCGGGTCAACCACCTATGAAGAGTTTGGAAACCATTTTGAGAAGGACAGGGCATTTTCACGCCGGTTTGAAAAGATTGAAATCGCAGAACCCCCGGTCCATGAAACAGTTAAAATTCTTAAAGGCCTCAAGACATACTATGAGGAACACCACGAAATCACATACACAGATGCGGCTATCAAGGCGGCTGTAGAGCTTTCCGCAAAATATATCAACGACCGCTATCTTCCTGATAAGGCGATTGATGTTATTGACGAAGCCGGCGCTTATGTCAGGATCATGGGCGCATCAAACAGGAAGAAGATACATCCGCTGGATATTGAGAAAATCGTGGCAAAAATTGCCAAAATTCCCATGCGAAGCGTATCAACAAATGACAGGGCAAAACTGGAAGTGCTGGGAGACAAGTTAATGGAAGTTGTTTTTGGCCAGGACGATGCCATCAATTCCCTTGTTACTTCAATCAAACGGTCCCGTGCCGGACTTGGAAAGCCTGAAAAACCAATAGGATCGTTTTTATTCACCGGGCCTACCGGTGTGGGAAAAACAGAAGTCGCACAACAGCTTGCGAATGTGCTCGGCGTTGAGTTCATGCGGTTTGATATGAGTGAGTATATGGAAAAACATGCGGTGGCCCGACTGATTGGTGCACCTCCGGGATACATCGGGTTTGACCAGGGTGGCCTTTTAACCGACGGCATTCGTAAACATCCATACAGCGTTCTTCTGCTTGACGAAATTGAAAAAGCCCATATTGATTTGTACAATATATTGCTTCAGGTTCTCGATCATGCCACCCTGACGGATAATAGCGGGAAAAAAGCAGACTTTAGAAATGTTATTATTATTATGACGTCAAATGTAGGGTCAAGAGAGATAAACGCCCAGACAATAGGATTCGGCAGTGACACATTTGACTCAGAAGGCAAGGGGAAAAAGGCGATCGAAAATTTCTTCAGCCCTGAATTCAGGAATCGTCTGGATGGAATTATTAACTTCCATTCCCTGACAACGGAAATCATGGGGAAAATTGTGGATAAGTTCTTATCGGAACTCAAACAGCAACTTTTAATAAAAAAAGTGACGATGGACTATTCTTCAACAGCAGGAGCCTGGCTGGCAAAAAAAGGGTATGATCCCAGATTCGGCGCACGCCCTCTTGAGAGACTGATCCAGACAGAAATCAAAGATATCCTTTCCGATGAGATCCTGTTTGGAAAACTTGAAAAAGGCGGCGGTGTTCTGGTAGATCTTGAAAATGACTCCCTGTCTTTTGACTATAGATCGCTTTGATGTCGTGAAGTATTTCAACCACAAACAGTAACCATACATGCCGGTGTATTTCTTGTCTGACAGGATTGAGTTTCCTCTTCCAGAAAATGCAGGGGGAGATGGTTTGCTCGCGATAGGTGGTGATCTAAGTGCAAAACGCCTGCTGCTTGCTTATCAGATGGGCATTTTCCCCTGGTTTTCTGATAGTGGACCAATTCTGTGGTGGTCACCGGACCCCCGCCTTGTCCTGTATCCTGAGGACATTAACGTATCAAAAAGTTTAAAAAAAACAATCAGTAAAAACATATTCCATGTGACCATGGACACGGCTTTTGCGCAGGTCATTTCCGCGTGTGCGGAAGCCCGGCTGGACAATAGTGAGGGAACATGGATTGGCGAAGATATGATAACGGCTTACGGGAAACTTCATGCATCAGGGTATGCGCATTCAGTTGAAGCATGGTATGAAGGTGAGCTTGCCGGCGGCTTGTACGGCGTCTCCATGGGGAAATGTTTTTTTGGGGAGTCAATGTTTACACGAAAAAGCAATGCCTCAAAAGTGGCGTTTGTAATGCTGGTTGAATTTCTCAAAAAATTATCGTTTAAAATAATTGACTGCCAGGTAACAACCGATCATTTAATTCGATTCGGTGCAAAGGAAATCCCGCGGCAGTTATTTTTAAATCAACTTGAAAAAGCAGTGGCCGCTCCTACGCTGAGAGGCAAATGGAATCATCGATCAGTTCAGGAAAGGTGATTTCAACCTTGTTGTGACCGACAGAAAAAGAATGTCCAAAGCAGAAGAATTTGTGCCTGGTGATCCAATCGTCAAACTGGTACGAGCCCTGGGATGGCCAGCTGTGTTGGTGGTAACGTCTTCAATAAAAACAATAATTTATTAATTTGCCTGATTGTGTTATAATGGGTCACAGACTAATTGTCCGGAGGTAATAAGCGTATGGAAAAAGATTGTCTGTTCTGCAAAATTGCAAACAAAGAAATTCCCACGGATTTTTTATATGAAGATGATATGTTAGTTGTGTTCAGGGATATAAATCCCCAGTCGCCGGTCCATCTTCTGATTGTTCCTAAAAAACATATCCGGAGTATAAATGATCTTACAGAGGAAGACAAAATCATTGTCGGGGAAATGGCAATGCTTGGCAAAGAGATGGCAAAACGCGAGGGTATTGATCAGTCCGGTTACAAGCTACTTTTTAATGTGGAAAACGGCGGTGGCCAAATGATTTTTCATCTCCACCAGCATCTGGTGGGGGGCTGGGAAGGAGACGCTAAATGGTAAAAACGCCACAGGCCTCGAAAAAAGAAAGCGCAAAGAAAAAACGATTCGGTGACATGCTGGTTGAGCAGGGACTGATTAATAAAAAACAGCTTCAGCAGGCACTGAAGTGGCAGCGGCAGATGGGTGAAGGGCAGATCGGCTCTATTCTTCTTCAGATGGGGTATATCTCCATTGATGATCTGTTAAGTGTTTTAAGCAGATCTTTTGGATTTCCTTCCTCTAACCTTATCCATAGAGATATTGATATGAAAGTTGTCAGGTGCCTGCCCCTTGAAAAGATCCTGGCCCTCAATGTCCTGCCGGTTGAAGCGGATAAAAATTCAGTGACCATTGCCATGCTGAATCCGGTTGATGTGGTGATCATCACAGAACTGGAGTTTGAGCTTGGGAAAAAGATCCATCCTGTAATCGTGCCCGCGTTTATGATGAAGGCTGCCCAGGAGATCCTTCAGACAAATCCCAGAGGAACGCTGAAGGGTAAAGATATTGCAAAGAATGTAAGGGAGCTGGGAAGGGCGCGTAAAGAAAACAAAGCCGCTGATCTCCAGATATTGTTGAAGTACCTGATGAAGTCCGATGCAAGTGATATGCTTCTCACCGCAGGTGTTGCGCCCTCCATAAAATTATACAATGACGTAAACAGGCTGGCAATGGACCCGCTTACGCCTGAAGATTGCGAAAAATACGCAAAAGAACTGATGCCTGACAGGGACTGGGAGATATTCAGTAAAAGAAGTGACCATGATTTTGCCGTACCTTTTCCAGGCATTGGAAGATTCCGGGTAAATGTTTACAGGCAGAGAAATTCGATTTCCATCGCTATCCGGCCGGTTGTTGATAAGATTCCTTCATTAAAAGAGCTGAATATTCCGGAATGGATGAAAGACTTTGTATTAAGAATTCAGGGCTTGATCTTGATAACCGGTGCGTCCGGCCACGGCAAGACAACAACGTTGAGCGCGCTCGTAAATATTATTAATACGCATAGAAGATGTAATATCGTAACACTTGAGGATCCCATTGAATACCTGCATGAGCATAAGATGAGCAATGTGAATCAAAGGGAAGTCAGCCGGGATACGAATTCGTTTGCTCAGGGATTAAGGCATGTTTTGCGACAGGCGCCTGATGTTATCGTGATTGGGGAAATGAGAGATATTGAGTCCTTTGAAATTGCTCTTCACGCTGCCGAAACCGGGCATCTGGTGATCAGCACCGTCCATGCCAACAATACCACATCCATTATCGAAAAAGTGGTTAACATGTTTCCGACCCACCAGCAGGCATTGATCAGGTCGATGCTGGCAAATACTTTGCAATTATGTATTTCGCAGCGTCTGGTGCCGAGAAAAGATGGGAAAGGGATGATCCTGGCGATTGAAAAGCTGATAAACAGCAGCAAGATTAAACAGATGATCAGAGACAATAAAACCCACCAGATTCGCAGCCAGATGCAGATGGGGTCGGAAGATTATACATCTTTAGAATCAGCCCTTTCAAAGTTGTATAATAATAACCTGATCAAGTTTGACGATGCGGTTGTGTTAGTGGAAAATGAGAGTTATTTCCGGAAGCTTACGAACAGAATGTAGTAATAAAAACGATAGCAATATGGTTGAACCGGTTTTATAGAGAGGAAACAGCGGGAGATAATCAGATAGAACTTTTTAAGAGACCCTTATTTTCTTTTTCCGACAGGTGTCTCCATTTTCCCTTTGGAAGGTTGCCAAGCTTTATAGTGGCAATCCTTACCCGTTGCAGAATAACTACGTTGTTTTTTATTTTTCTGACCATCCGGCGGATCTGACGATTCCTTCCTTCTTTTAAAGTAATGCGGAATCGTTTTCCTGAAATCCGCCTGACAACAGCCGACCGTGTTTTTGTCCCAAGGATGTGCATCCCCCTTGCCATGCGATCAAGATCGCTGTTTGAAATCGGCAGGGCAACGGTTACATCATATTCTTTTTCATGATCAAATGAAGGATGGGAAAGCCTCTGGTGCAGATTCCCGTCATTGGTTATCAGGAGGAGTCCACACGAATCTTTGTCAAGACGACCAACCGGGTAAATCCGCAGGGGAATGTCAAGGAGGTCCAGGACAATCGGGTCCTTTTGACGGCTGCAACTGGTAACATATCCTTCCGGTTTGTTAAGGGCAATATAAATAAGCTTCTGACTGAATTCTACCGGCTTGCCGTCAAATTTAACAACATCATTATGGGGATGGACCTTGGTGCCGGGCCGGGTTATAATTGAACCGTTAACACTAATGCGGCCGGCGCTGATGAATTCTTCTGCTTTTCTCCTGGAACATATACCGGCCGTTGAAAGAAATTTTTGTAACCGCATCATTGGTGGCTGGGAATCGTTATCGATAATCATAGCGCTGTTTGTCAGTATAAAATCAAGTTCGGTAGTCAGCATTTATTTTTACATAGTCGATCGAAAAATCACAGGTTACTACTGACGCTTCCCCTTCCCCCATATTCAGATCAATTACAATGCCAAACTCCGGTTTTTTAAGAATCCTGGTCGTTTCAGCTTCGACAGCTTTGCCGCATCCCATGCTGTCTTTTACCATCTGGACGTCATCAAAAAAAATGTCTATGCTGTCAGGTAAAACAGGCACACCCGCTCTGCCGGCTGCGGCAATAATACGCCCCCAGTTGGCATCCTCTCCGAAAAAGGCAGTTTTAACAAGATTTGAGTGTGCAACGGTTTCGGCAACTTTAATCGCGTCCGCATCGGATTCAGCACCTTTGACAGTTATCTCAACCATTTTTGTGGCGCCTTCGCCGTCTTTTACGATCATTCGGGCCAGTTTTATTAAAACATCGTCAAGCACAGCCCGGAAGGACTCAACTTGAGATGCGCCGTTTACCACAGCATCAGACAAACCGTTTGCCATGATAATCGCCATGTCGTTGGTACTGGTATCGCCGTCTATCGTAATCCTGTTAAACGATTTATCCGCTGATGCCAGAAGTGCTTCCTGGAGTACGGCCGGTGAAATTTTTATATCTGTCCAGACAAAGCAAAGCATTGTCGCCATATTTGGACGTATCATGCCGGAGCCTTTTGCCACTCCGGTCACTGCATATGATTTTCCTCCAATTTTCCCGGTGGCTGTAACCACCTTTGGCACTGTATCAGTAGTCATGATAGATTCGGCAAGATCTGCGATCCCATCCGGCTTCAGCTCATGAATAAGATCCGGTACAGCGGATTTAATTTTGTCAAGGGGGATCGGTTCTCCAATAACTCCGGTAGATGCTACCAGTACATGTTCGTCTGGAATTTCAAGTTCTGCAGAAGCAAATCCTGACATGGACAGTGTATCCTGCATACCCTTGCTGCCTGTGCAGCAGTTAGCATTTCCGCTGTTAACTATAATTGCCTGGCAAGTACCGGATTGAATTCGTTTTCTGGCAAGAATTACGGAACTGGCCTGTACTTTGTTTGTGGTGAATATGCCTGCAACACTTGCGGGGACCTCTGAAAAAATCATTCCAAGATCTTTTCCCCCGTTTTTTTTCAGCCCTGAGGCAATTCCTGCCGCCTTGAAGCCGCTGCTATAATTTTTTCCCATAATCATATCCTGAGTATAATGGTATCTGCCGTCTTATTTTGATGACTGTCTTTGTCTTACTACAAATGTCTTAATTCTGTTTCGTTCTTTTTCTTTTACGGTAATATCAAATTCACCAATCGTAAATTTCTCCTTTGTACCGGGAATTTTTCCGATATTTTTAAGTATAAATCCTGAAAAGGTTTCATATTCATTGGATTCAGGAATTTCCATGGGAATAGCGTCGTTTACCTTATCAATTTCAGATTTGCCCAGAACAATCCACTCTTTATTCTGAGTTTGTGTGATATGATGCTCAATTTTATCGGTTTCGTCAATTATTTCTCCCACAAGTTCCTCAAGAACATCTTCAAGCGTTACGACACCGGTGACTTCTCCATGCTCATCCACAACAACGGCGATATGGTGTTTCCTTCTTTTAAACTGGTGCAGCAGCGTGTCAATTTTTTTGTTTTCAGGAATAAAATAGGGCTTGTGCATGACTTTTCTCACATCAATTTCATCTCCTGATAACGTCAGATGTTTAAAAAGATCCTTGATGTTTATGATACCGATTACTTTGTTCATATCCCCTTCAATTACAGGAATTCTTGAATATCCGGATTTGATGATGTCTTCCAGTTTCAGTTTTTCCCGGGCATTAATAACAAACATGTCTGCGCTTGATGTCATAATGGCTGAAGCACTGGTGTCATCAAATCTTATAATATTCTGGATGAGCTCTTTTTCTTCGCCTTTTATTGCCCCTTCCTCCTCAACAACCTCAACCATTGTTATCAGTTCATCTTCTGTTACCCTGGGAGGTTTTTTTATTTTGCCGGATATTTTCGGAATAAAATTTAAAAAAATGATTGCAGGAGAAAATAAAATGGAGAGCCAGTACAACGGGTGAATCACAAGTTTTGCTACTATAGTATTGTTCCTGGTGGCTATGGTTTTGGGGATTATTTCACCAAACACCAGGATGAGGAATGTCATGATACCTGTTGCAATGCTTATTGCATTGTTTGAAATATATTGCATTGTAATGACCGTTGCCAGTGCGGAGGCTCCCACATTTACCAGATTATTTCCAATAAGAATTGTCGTAAGCAGTTTGTGGGGGTCTTCTTTCATGTTTTTTATTAGAACGTTCGTTTTATTTTCATCTTTGGCAATATGAGCGGCTTTTACTTTGCTGATGGAAAACAGGGCTGTTTCAGCTGAAGAGAAAAAAGCTGAAAGACAAAGCATAAAAATCAGCACAATAATCTGGTCTATCATAATACCTGCTCCTAATTTAATCACATGTGTTTAATCGTTTTTCACAAATCCCTTTTATGGTATAATGCGTGTATCTTATCACAGGACTCGTGTCTGTCACAACCACTATTCACACCAATGCATTGAAAAAACAGAAACATATTTGTATATTGTATTTAGTGGTGATATCAACTATAAAATATCAGGTAATAAAAAACAGGAGAAACCTTTTGAAAGTTGTAATCGTAGGGGCAGGGGAGGTTGGTTATAATATTGCGAGCCGCCTTGCCCTTGAAAATAAAAATGTTATAGTTGTTGATAGTGATGCTGACGCAGTCAAACGGGTGTCGGAAAATATTGATGTCCAGAGTCTCATCGGGTCCGGGAGCAGTCCGGCGGTTCTTAAAGAGGCCGGTATCAAAGAGGCCGAGATACTTCTTGCCGTTACAGACAGTGATGAAATCAACCTTGTTGCATGCCTTGTTGCAGATATCATATCCCCGGCAACCATTAAACTTGCACGGGTCAGAAATGGAGATTTTGACAGCTATCACGACAATTTTCGGGGAAAATCCCCGCATATTGACCGGATTATTAATCCGGAGATCGAGGTTATAAAAACCATTGAACGGCTTATGAGCGTGCCTGGTGCAGTTGATGTGGGGGAGTTCGCGGACGGCCGGGTCAAATTTGTGGGGATACGCATTGACAAGGATGCGCGACTGGCCGGAGCAAGTCTTTCCGATCTGCCTTCAATTATCGGTAAACAGAGAACCCTTATTGCGGCAATTGTTCGGGAAGAGCAATTGATTATTCCAGGAGGAAGTGATCGGCTGATGGCCGGTGATCTTGTCTATTTTATCAGTGAAAAAGATAAACTGGCAGATACCCTGGAAGCCTTTGACAAACGTACCCAACCGCTTCAACGGGTGTTTATTGTCGGCGGTGGGCGCATAGGGTTCAGACTGGCCAAGCTTTTAGAAGAAAAATCCGTCCATACAAAAATTATTGAAAAAGATCCGGATCGATGCAGGGAACTTGCGGAACATTTAAACAAGGTTATCGTACTTCACGGTGACGGATCTGACCAGAATCTTTTAATTGAGGAGAATATACAGGATATGGATGTGGTTGTAACCCTGACCCATGATGAAGAGACAAATATCCTGGTTTCATTGTTGGCAAAACGTCTGGGAGCAAAAAATACAATCACAAGAATCAGTAAGTTCAGCTATTTCCCTTTAATGTCAACCATCGGCATCGAACAGGTTGTGAGCCCCAGGCTTTCTGCAATAAATACCATCCTGCAACATATCCGTCGGGGCAAAGTGCTTTCCGCCATATCAATCAAGGGGGAGCAGGCAGAAGTACTGGAAGCGATCGCCCTTGAAACTTCGGATATTGTGGGCAAGCCGTTAATGAAAGTCTCCTTTCCCAAAGGCGCTATTCTTATTGGCATCATTCGTGGTGAGGAAATTATTATTCCGTCAGGGAAAAGTGTGATTGAACCGGATGACAGGGTTATTATTTTTGCAAAGAAGCAGGCCATTTCGAAGATTGAAAAGATTCTTACCGTAAAACTGGAGTTTTTTTAATGCGCTGGCGGTTTATTCTCAATATGGTGGGCGTCCTGACCTTTTTTCTGGGTCTGACTATGATTTTACCAATTCTTGTTGGCCTTTATTTTTCAGATTCAAGTGTCGGCCCGCTTTTTAAATCCCTGGTGATAACCGTTTTGGCCGGAGCATTCATGTGTGTATGCTCCAGAAATCAAAAAACAGAGCATATCAGCCAGCGGGAAGGCATGGCGATTGTGGCTTTCGGATGGATGGCCGTAGGCCTGTTCAGCGCGTTTCCGTTTTACTTCGGTGGTGTATTTGATACATTTACCAATTCCATTTTTGAATCGGTTTCCGGGTTTACAACCACCGGGGCGTCGGTTCTGATAAATATCGAAGCAGTCCCTAAAGGCATTTTATTCTGGCGGAGCCTTATCCAGTGGCTCGGGGGGATGGGAATCATTGTTCTGTCCATAGCGATTCTTCCATTTATAGGGGTGGGCGGCATGCAGCTCTATAAGGCGGAAGTGCCGAGTCCTGTCCCGGACAAGCTTAAACCCAGAATCAGTGATACGGCAAAAGTACTCTGGAAAGTATATGGCTTGATTTCGCTGGCAGAGCTTATTCTACTTATGATGGGCGGCATGAGTTTTTTCGACTCACTCTGCCATACATTTACAACCATGCCAACAGGCGGATTTTCCACCAAAAACGCATCGATTGCTCATTTTAACAGCGCCTATTTTGATACCGTCATTTTCATTTTCATGCTTTTGGCCGGTATAAATTTTTCACTTCATTTTCAGTTTTTAAAAGGAAATACGCTTGCTTTCTGGCGTGATTCAGAGTGTCGTTTTTTCCTGTTGCTTGTTGTTATTCTCAGTCTGATTGTGAGTGTTGATATTTTCGGTTCTGTTTATGAAGATATGGGCCAGGCAGCCCAACATGGCGCTTTTCAGGTGGTTTCCATTATAACAACAACCGGTTATGTAACGGCTGATTATACAAAATGGCCGCCCATGTCACAGGTTATTATTTTTCTATGCATGTTTTTAGGTGCATCTGCCGGTTCCACCGGCGGAGGCATGAAATGTATTCGCATCATACTTTGTATCAAATACTGCTACAAAGAGATGTTTACAATGGTTCATCCCCGTGCGGTCAAGAGTATAAAAATCGGCGGAAAATCCGTCTCTGAAGATGTAATCAGGAGTGTCCTGGGATTCCTGGCGCTATACATCGGGCTTTTTGCCGTTTGTTCGGTGCTGCTTGCCGGTATGGGCGTGGATTTTTTAACATCTATAACTGCAGTCGCATCATCTATCGGGAATATCGGGCCGGGATTTGGAATGGTGGGACCGGTTGAAAACTATGCGCAGCTTCCCCAGGCCGGCAAATGGTTGCTGGTATGGTGCATGCTTCTTGGCAGGCTTGAAATTTATACAGTAATTATTCTTCTTGTGCCGGAATTTTGGCGGAAATAGTAAAAGCGGTCTTGCATATTTAAAATAAATAATTTATTTTTGTTTTTTTTGATTGACAAGATTATCATTAACATATACAAATTTCTGATTTTGAGGGCCGTTAACTCAGTTGGTAGAGTATCTGCCTTTTAAGCAGAGAGTCGCGCGTTCGAGTCGCGCACGGCCCACCATATTAGCATGGTTCGGGAGGATTTCAGATATAACTATATCTGGATAATATGCGTCCCCATCGTCTAGCCTGGTCCAGGACACCGGCCTTTCACGCCGGCAACAGGGGTTCGAATCCCCTTGGGGACGCCACAAATACAATCAAGGGCTTAGGTGAAAATCTAAGCCCTTTCTGTTTTTAAGATTATCACGTTTCACCCCCTCATGCCACAAAGTTGAATTCC
>JAUXDD010000261.1 GCA_030618465.1 Desulfobacteraceae bacterium | reverse complement strand
TTCATATCCTTCAACATTTTGAGCGGATGCATTAGCAGTAAATATAAATACAGTTAGAACTGTGCCGTAAAATAATTTAACCCAAAGTGTCTGTTTCACTGTTTTCCCTCCCTGAACATAAATGGTTCCCGTACAGGGGAAAATTTCAATATTTGAACTTTTCCTGTATGTACCATTGCGATCAATAAACAAAAGAAGAGTCAATTGTTTTTAGAAATCGGCATTGTTTTATGCCTTTTTTATTACTAATACTCCATCAAGTGTGAAACCATTATAAAATCAGATAGATAATCCATAGTATCGGAATATAACGGTTCGTCTAACGCGTCATCCATTGCATTCAAAATACCGGAAATTGTCAGTTCCATTGAAGACATGGAAATCTTCAGGTTGTTTTCATTCGTATCAAAGAGAATGCACTTGGGTTCACCTTCCCCGGTTGTCCAGAGCTTCCATTCCGGTAAATCAGAATCTGATGCGTTCGGGGCACCCGTTCGTGCGAACACTGACACATAGGCCATCATGGCATCTGAAAGAGCCTGGCGCCCTGGCAGGTTTTCTTCCGTATAAATCCAGGCATCCATAAACCCGTTGAGAAATTCATTTCCCATAAAAAAAGGGATATCAAAAGAATGGGCAGAGCCAAGCGTAAAATCATAGGGTTCCGGAATCGGGCTGCTTCCGTCTTCTTTATATGAGCCCCAGTTAAACAGGTATGCATAGACGCCCGGATGATCTTCATATGTCATTAAGATTCTTGCAATATCATCCACAGCGCTGACTTTCCACAGATCACTGCTGTATTTGGCAACAGTTGAATACAGGTCATCTTTACCGCTAAAAAAAGAATCCATAAACATAAATATTTTTGTCTCCTCAGCGTTGCTCCCCAGAATGACCGGCACCTTGTTTAAATGCTGCCCCTCAGGATAGGGTTTAAAACCGGATGAGGCAATCACGTGTCCGTCTTCGAAAACATCGATAAATTCAATCATTCCCCAACCCATCTGGTCATAACAGGCTAAAATGTCTTCCGGACTTTTTTCCCGTAAATAAGCTTCAATATCTGCATTTGATTCATCTGCAAGATATTCAATGGCTTTAATTGAATTTTCAGTGGTTCCATCATTTACAAGCAACTTTAAAATAACTTCATTTGCACTGGCTTCGCCAACTGAAACAGGTATGGTAGGATACTGACCGCTTTGTGAAAGGGCTGTATGAAATAGATTCTCAGCAGCAGGAGATATCAGCAGTGTCATGACGTTTCTGGCACCGGCAGATTCCCCACTGATAAGGACCCTGCCGGGATCACCCCCGAACGCTTCAATATTATCCCTGATCCATTTTAATGATTCTATAATATCAAGTGTACCAAAGTTTCCGGAATCACTCTCTTCATCACCTGCTGTACCGGTGCGAAGTGACGGATGGGTAAACCAGCCCAATGGCCCTAACCGGTAATTCATGGATACAAAAACCATGTTGGATTTGCCGGCAAGGTCGGCACCATAATAACCGGGCGTCTGGGTAGAACTCCCAATAGAGTTTCCGCCACCGTGGATCCATACATAGACCGGCAGATCGGTTTCATCTGTCCGTGGTCGCCATATATTCAGATACAGGCAGTCTTCACTGCCAACTATTTTAGTCGTATCAATCTGGTCATACTGACTGCAGGGGCTGCAGAATGTCGTCTCATCCCTGGTTCCTCTCCATGATTCCGGTGGTTCAGGTGTTTTCCATCGCAAATCTCCTTCTGGCGGTTTGGCAAACGGTATGGCCTTCCACACCCAGGTCACAGCTTCATCTTCATAGCCTTTCACAGCACCATACTGTGTTTCAACAATTTCATTCCCTTCCCATTTTTTTAAAAGCAATGATTCATCATCATTGCTGCCGCAACCCGAAATGGAAAATAAGCCTAAAAAAATAATCCACGGCAAGAAGACATAACGAATGTTCCCTGCAAACAATATTTTTTTCTGCATGATGATCTTTCCCTGTTTATGTGTGTTCATTATAAAACGCTGGGACTGTGATAGATTAAACTTTCTAATCAAATACTTCAGACTATTGTTTTTGTCAAATAAGCAGATATGTATAATTAAAATATTAGACAGTCTGACGGTGCAATTAAAAACAGAAATGTGTAGAGGGAAAAAACATTAGAAATCAAAGAAGACCCGGGTAATCTTTTTACAAAAGCCTGTAATACTATAAAACCTTTATTTTCGTGTATTTCAAGTTTTCCGTTGGTTTAAAATTTTTCCCAGAAACTTGCCTGTATAACTCTTCTTTACGGTTGCCACCTTTTCAGGAGATCCTTCGGCAACAATTCGCCCCCCTTCCCTTCCCCCTTCCGGCCCCAGATCAATAATCCAGTCAGCTGATTTAATAACATCAAGATTATGTTCAATGACAATGATTGTATTGCCGGCATCCACAAGTTGTTGCAACACTTTTAAAAGCATGCGGATATCGTCAAAATGAAGGCCGGTGGTGGGTTCGTCAAGTATATACAGGGTTCTTCCGGTTCCTTTTTTTGCCAGTTCACGGGCAAGTTTGATCCTCTGTGCCTCACCGCCGGACAGCGTTGTGGCTGACTGGCCCAGTTTTATGTAGCCGAGTCCCACCTGCATCAGTGTGTCCAGGATGGAAATTATCTTCGGATGATGTTTAAATAATTCCACAGCCAGACGAACCGAAAGGTCAAGGATTTCCGAAATGGAGTGTCCTTTATACAGTATTTCAAGGGTGGCTTCATTGAACCGTTTCCCTTTGCAGACTTCGCAGGGGACAAAAATATCGGCAAGAAAATGCATTTCCACTTTGATATGTCCGTCACCATTACAGTTTTCACACCTGCCGCCTTTTACATTAAAGGAAAACCGGCCCTTTTTATACCCGCGCATCCTGGATTCAGGAAGCATGGAAAACAGTTCGCGGATATGGTCAAACACCTTTGTATAGGTAGCCGGGTTGCTTCGTGGGGTACGGCCGATCGCTTTCTGGTCAATATTTATAACTTTATCAAGATGGGAAAGCCCGCTGATACCGTCATGCCTGCCCATTTCCAATGTACTTGAATGCAGCTTTTGTGAAAGTGCCGGAAACAGGATCTGGTTGGTTAATGTGGATTTTCCGGCTCCTGAAACACCCGTAATGGCTACCAGCAACCCAAGGGGTATTTTTACATTGATATGTGCAAGATTATTTTCAGATGCTTTTTTTATGCTTATCCATTTATTGCCGGCGGTCTTCGGGGTCCGTCTATCAGAAGGCGTCTCTATTATCTCTTTTCCGCTAAGATACTGACCGGTTAATGAAGTTTTATTTTTTTTAATCACGGCCGGAGGGCCTTCAGCAACAATCTGCCCACCGAGTAATCCTGCCCCTGGCCCGATATCAAGCACCCAGTCTGCCGATTCAATAGTCTCCCGGTCATGTTCAACAATAATTAGTGTATTGCCGATATCCCGGAGATGAAACAGACTGTTTAATAATTTGATATTATCCCTCTGATGAAGCCCGATAGACGGTTCGTCCAGGATATAGAGAACACCTGTAAGCTCGGAACCGACCTGCGATGCCAGGCGTATTCTCTGTGATTCTCCCCCTGACAGGGTGGGGCCTTTTCGATCAAGTGTCAGATAACTCAACCCCACATTCATAAGGAAACCAAGCCTGTTCCTGATCTCTTTTAACAGTTCATCTGCAATCAGCCTGACGTTTCCTTCAA